>JBEPXG010000114.1:0-5647 GCA_041642015.1 Halanaerobiales bacterium | reverse complement strand
CCCCTAGTAATGCATACTCAACCGCTTTTAATCCACATCTATATGCTTCATCTACATCAGTTTTAGAAGCTATATGATTTGCTGCTCTTTGCAATACATTAAACTCAATTACTTTAACTCTATCATACACATATTCTTTTATATAGGGAACTAAAGCTTTTGCAGCACCTCCCATTTGTTTATGTCCAAACTGATCATGTTTAGACGAATCAGATGCACTAATATACTCACCATTTTCATCTTTTATACCTTCAGATATCACAACAATAATATTATCTTTTGTTTTGGCAACTTCTTTTAAATCTTTGATAAATTTATCAGTACTAAAAGTTATTTCTGGAAAATATATAAGGTCAGGTGTATTTAAACCAGTTTCACCAGCTAATGCTGAAGCAGCAGCTAACCAACCAGCATGTCTTCCCATCACTTCAATAATATGAACATTTTTTCTTTGATATACCCTACTATCTAAAGTGGTCTCAATTACACTTGTAGCAATATACTTAGCAGCACTTCCAAATCCAGGTGAATGATCTGTCACCATCAAATCATTATCAATTGTTTTAGGGATTCCCATAATTACTATATCTTTATTATTCTTTTTGGCATATTTACTTAACTTATCAACTGTGTCCATTGAATCATTTCCACCAATGTAAAAGAAATATTTAATATTGTATTTGTTAAATCTTTCAAATATCTTTTTTATATCCTCATCACTGGATAACTTATACCTACAGCTTCCTAGAATTGAGCCCGGAGTATTTTTTAATAGTTTAATTTCTTTTTTGTCTTCTTTTGTTAAATCAAAAATCATATCATCCATTAGTCCTTTGATACCAAATCTTGCACCATAAACTTTATCTATGTTTTTATTATCTATACCAGCTTCAATTACCCCTTGTAAACTAGCATTAATTACCGGAGTAGGTCCACCAGACTGTGCTACAAGACAGTTATTATTCATCTTATTCACTCCCTAATATATTCATTTTATTATATATATTAATTTATCATTAATTGGTTAATAAATAAAGGATTTTTATATTTTTAAAGAAAATATAAATATATGAATAAATAATTTATTAGGAGTGATTAATTTGTCAAACGAACTAAATGTACCTCCATACAAAATTAAAATGGTTGAACCTATTAATTTAATCTCTAAACAAGAGAGAAAAAAAGCACTAAAAAATGCTGGTTATAATTTATTTTCTTTGAAATCTGATGATGTTTTTATAGACTTATTAACAGACAGTGGAACTAATGCTATGAGTGATAACCAGTGGGCTGGAATAATGAAAGGTGATGAATCCTATGCAGGTAGTAGAAACTTTTATCATCTAAAGGAAACTGTTGAAGACATTTTCAATTATTCTTATATTGTCCCTACTCATCAAGGTAGAGGTGCTGAACAAGTATTATTCCCTTTAATGATTAAAAAAGGAAATTACGTCTTGTCAAATATGCATTTTGATACTACTAAAGCACATGTAGAAATTGCTGGTGGTAAGGCAAGAAACTTTGTAATTGATGAGGCATTAAATACTGATAAGTATCATCCATTTAAGGGGAATTTTGATGTAGAAAAAATGGAAAAATTTATTCAAACAAAAGGTAAAGATAAAGTTTCTATGATTATAATAACAATAACCTGTAATAGTGCAGGTGGACAACCTGTTTCAATGAAAAACATAAAAGAAGTTAATAAAATTGCTAAAAAATATGATATCCCACTAATAATGGATGCTGCCCGCTTTGCAGAAAATGCATTTTTTATAAAATCTAGAACACAAGAATATGAAGATATATCTATTAAAGAAATTATTCAAGAAATGTTCTCATATACTGATGCATTTACAATGAGTGCCAAAAAAGATGCAATTGTTAACATGGGTGGTATTATTGGTGTTAAAAATAATGAGGATTTATATAACAAGGTAAGATCAAATGCAGTTCCTTTTGAAGGTTTTCCTACCTATGGTGGTCTATCAGGTAGAGATATGGAAGCAATAGCTCGAGGTTTAAAAGAAGGAATTGAACTTTCCTATTTAAGACATAGAATAAACCAAATTTCACTTTTAGGTGAAAAATTAAAAAATAATGGAATTCCTATTCAATATCCAGTTGGAGGACATGCTGTATTTGTTGATGCAAGAAAACTACTACCACATATTCCATATAATCAGTTCCCTGCCCAAGCCTTAGCAAATGAACTATACCTAGAAGGAGGAATCAGGGGAGTTGAAATTGGTTCACTACTTTTAGGAAGAGATCCTGAAACAAAAGAACAGTTAAAATCTCCTTTTGAATTTTTAAGACTAACTATTCCAAGAAGAGTATATACAGACTCACATCTAAACTTTGTAGCTGAATCTTTGATTAATATTAAAAGCAGAATTGATAAAATCAAAGGTTTAGAATTTACATATGAACCAGAAATATTAAGGCATTTTACTGCTCGCCTAAAACCAATCAATCAATAATATTTAGTTTAAATCTCTATAAATATTTTTTTTGTAAATCTACTCTATTTATTGCAGGATTAATATTAGTTTAAGTGAATATTATATATAAAGTAATAATGCTTTGACAATTTTTATAGGGGGGAATAAAAAAAATGAAAAAGTTTTTTGTATCAATTTTAGTATTGACTTTATTATTTAGTTTTACAGCTTTAGTATCAGCTTCTGAAGAAGGTAAATTATTAATTTGGGCTGATGAAAACCGTATTCAAGTATTAAATTCCGTAAAAGCTCAGTTTGAATCTGAATATGGAATTCCTGTAGAAATACAAGAAAAAGCTTTTGGTGATATCAGAGACAATATGGCCGTTGAAGCTCCATCTGGTGAAGGTCCTGATATTATTGTTGGTGCACATGATTGGTTAGGTGCATTAGTATCAAATGGACTTATCTCACCAATTGAATTAGGAGATAAGGCAGATGACTTTTATCCAGTAGCTTTAGAAGCTTTTTCCTGGGGTGAAGATCTCTATGCCTTACCATATGCTATCGAAGCAGTTGGTCTAATTTACAATAAAGATTTAGTACCAGATCCACCTAAGAACTTTAACACATTCCAGATAATAGTTGAAAATATTACTGATGAAGAAAATGATATGTATGGATTTATTATGCCACAACCTGATCCATATCATACCTTCCCATTTATTAGTGCTGCAGGTGGCTATGTATTTGGTACTAATGAAGATGGAACACTTAATCCTAATGATGTTGGATTAAATAATGAAGGTGCTATTACTGGTTTACAAAGATTAGATGAACTTTATGAAGAAGGTTACGTTCCTTTTGTAGATTATCAAACAATGACAAGTCTATTTACTAATGGTCAAGTTGGTATGATGCTTACTGGTCCATGGGCTTTACCTGCTCTAGAAGAAGCGGGTATTAATTATGGTTTTGCACAACTTCCATTTATTGAAGGTCAACCTCCAAAACCATTTGTTGGAGTTCAAGGATTTATGGTTAGTGCTTTCAGTAAAAATAAAATATTAGCTCAAGCTTTCTTAAATGAATTTATTGCAAATAAAGAAACCATGATGGGCTTATATGAAACTGGAAGTCGTCCTCCTGTTTATATCCCCGCAGCTGAAGAAGCAGCAGAAAATCCAGATATAGCAGGTGTTTTAGAAAGTGCAGCTGATGGTATTCCAATGCCTAGTATCCCAGAAATGGCTTCAGTTTGGGAATCATGGAGTGATTCTTTAGAATTAATTTTAACTCAAAAACAAGATGTAAAACCTGCAATGGATAATGCAGTGGAACAAATTAATAAAGCTATCCAAGCAAGTCAATAATCTATTGTTGAATATTATAAATTAAACTGGTGTCCTTATGTGGCACCAGTTTTTTTAATTATTTAAAAAGGAGGGAGTTAATTGAGCTTTTGGAGAAACAACTTATTACATCTAGTAAAAATTTTTATATTGAGTATATTAGATGCCTTAGCGGTATGGAGTGCAACAATACTATTTACTGAACACAAATATATCTTTTTAACTATTTTAGTTTTAGTAACTGTAGTAATTAACTATATCTACTTATCAGAAAAAGCTTATCCACTGCGCTATATCCTTCCAGGCACCTTTTTTATGATTTTATTAGTAGTTTATCCTATTTTCTATACAGTTTATGTATCATTTACAAACTATGGTACAGGTAATATATTAAGTAAAAATCAAGTAATCGATCAAATAGAAAACAGATATTATCTTCCAGATGATTCGAGAGATTTTAGCTATGAAGCTTTTAAACTACCTGATGAAAGTAAATATGCAATCCTACTACAAGATGATAATAATTATTTTTTAGTTGTTGATCAGACAATTGAAGAAATTACTTTACAAGATTCTAGGCTGATAGATTTAGATAATGATGGTAATATTGATAAAATAGATAATTATGAACACCTACCTAGAGCGGACTTATTGAAAAATTTATCTACATTACAAAATATCGAAATACCTTTTAATGATAATATAATAAAAATGAGAAGTTTATCTGCTTTTTCAATATATCGCCAACAATACAAATATTTCGAATCAGAAGATAGAATTTTTGATATTAAAAATAATATTTCTTATTATGCTCAAAAAGGTTCTTATACTTCTCCTGACGGAGAAAAGTTATTACCTGGTTTTAGAACATCTATAGGCTGGGAAAATTATGTAAGATTATTAACTGATGACAGGGTTTCAGGTCCCTTTTTAAGAGTATTTATATGGACTTTTGAATGGGCTATTTTAAGTGTTTTAACTACCTTTGCATTAGGTTTATTTATGGCAATATTATTAAATGATAACACATTAAGGTTTAGAAAATTTTATAGGGTTATTTTGATCTTACCATATGCTCTACCAGCATTTATTTCAGTATTAATTTGGCGTGGTCTATTAAATACTGAAGTTGGAGTGGTAAATCAAATACTTCAATCCTTATCACTCGGTAGTATTCCTTGGTTACAGAGTACATTTTGGTCTCGTTTTGCTTTAATTATAATTAATTTATGGCTGGGTTTTCCCTATATGATGTTAATAAGCTTAGGAGCACTTCAAAGTATATCCCCAGACTTATATGAAGCGGCAGCAATTGATGGAGCAACGGGTTGGCAGAGATTTAAACATATTACATTACCACTAATTTTAGTTAGTTTAGGTCCTTTATTAATTTCATCATTTGCATTTAACTTTAATAACTTTAATGTTATTTATCTATTTAATGAAGGTGGACCACCAATAGTAGGTGCACAAACGCCTGCCGGAGGTACAGATATTTTAATTTCCTATACTTATCGTTTATCATTTGAAAGTGGACGTGGCTCTGATTTTGGTTTAGCTAGTAGTGTAAGTATAATAATCTTTATGATTACAGCTGTAATAACATGGTTTAACTTCAAATATACAGGTGCCTTAGAAGAGGTGAAAGAAAATGTATAGAAATACTAATAAGAAAATAAAATTATTAAAACATCTTGTAATCTGGATTGTAATAATTTTTTCAATATTTCCTTTAGTATGGACATTATCTGCAGCTTTGAATCCAGCAAATACCTTAATTAATCAAGAATTAATACCACCTAACGCAAGTCTTGAAAATTTCAAATATTTATTTAGTAATACACAACA
>JBEPXG010000113.1:0-5697 GCA_041642015.1 Halanaerobiales bacterium | reverse complement strand
CTTTCTCCAGTTATTAAAACTGTTACATTTTTATCAGCTATTTTTTCAATCATTTGATAAATTTGCTGCATTTTTTTGCTTTTTCCTATAATATTTTGAAATGAATATCTTTTACCACTTTCTTCCTTATTCTGAAAATCCTTAATCACAAGATAATTTACTTTTAAAGCGGTATTTATTTTGTCTAATAATTGTTTAAGATTAAATGGTTTTTTTACATAATCTATTGCTCCATTTTTCATGGCTTCAACTGCTGTCTCAATACTTCCAAATCCAGTAATTATAATTACATTTAAAGTTGTATTCAAATCTTGTATTTTTTTGAGTGTAGTTATTCCATCCATTTCTGGCATTCTTATATCCAGTAATACTAAATCTATTTTTTCTTCCTTAATAATATTTAATCCCACTTCACCACTGGGAGCAGTTTTTATGTTATAACCATTTTTTCTCAAAAATGCGGATAAACTTTTTCTTAATCCTGAATCATCATCAATAATTAAAATATTTTCCGAATGCATTTTAAATACTCCCCTCTGTAAATAACCACACTTTTATAATTATAAATTATTATTTGCGAAGAGTCCAATATATTTTTCTACATTATTTTTTATTTCTTTATAAGCAGCATTGGTTAATTCAGGTAAAGAAGTGATCCCTTTTTCTTTTTCCAAATGAATTTTAACAGCTTCTACTGCAAGCAGTGAATTTCCAGTATAAAAATTAATTTTATTAATCCCGTTATTAATAGCATTAGTAAAATCTTGATCTGTTAGTCCTGAACCACCATGTAAAACCAGTGGAATATCCAGTTCATTTCTTATCCTGGCCAATCTCTTTAAATCCAGCTCAGGTTCTCCTTTGTATAAACCATGTACTGTACCAACTGCTACAGCCAGGGCATCAATCCCTGTTTCTTCAACAAAATAATTTGCATCTTCTACCTTTGTAAAAGCCTTTCTATCTACTTCAGTACCATCTTTTATATCTCCTTCTCCACCAGCAACATGTCCTAACTCTGCCTCAACACTAACTCCAGCAGCATGAGCCGCTTCTACAACTTTTTTAGTCAAACTAATATTTTTATTTAATGCCATAGAAGAAGCATCAATCATTACTGAGGAAAAACCCCAGTGGATTGCTTTCATTACTGTTTCAAAACTTAGTCCATGATCTAAGTGAAGTACCACCGGAACTGAGGCCGTCTCTATTCTATTTTTTATATATGGAATAAAATTATCTAAATCTAAAAATTTAAAGTGTACTTCGGCTAAACTTATAATTACAGGTTTATTTTTAGTTTCAGCTGCTTTTAAAACTGATTCAAATAACAAATGATTTGTAACATTAAAGGCCCCGACAGCATATTTATTTTTCACTCCGGGATCTAGAACACTTTTTAAAGTAACTAAAGACATTTTTTATACCTCCTTAATCATTTTCAAGGTTTCTTTTTTTGTTTTAATACCAGTTGAAGCTCCTATTTCTTGAACTGCAGATGCTCCAACAACATTAGCAAATTTACATGTTTTTTCTAATGACCACTTTTCTGCCAGACCAGCTAAAAAACCAGCAACCCAGGCATCTCCCGCTCCAGTTGTATCTTTAACCTCTACTGAAAGTGAAGGAATTCTAATCTTTTGTTCTTTATTTGCAAGATAACAACCTCTATCTCCTAATTTGATTCCAATATTTTTTACCCCTTTATTAATAAAAAAATCTGCTATATTTTCTTCATTTTTAAGATCAGATAGCTCAACTGCTTCTTCATAACTTGGTAAAAAATAATCAATATATGGCAGAGAATCTTCCAATAGTTCCAACCAGCGGCCGTTAGAATCCCAGGCAGTATCAAGGGTCGTTATCAGTCCCATATTTTTAGCCTTTTTTAAAAATTTTGTTGTCTCAACACCATCAAATCCAGGCATTAAAAATGTACCTGCCACATGAATAATATCATATTGTGCTAAATGTTCCCAATTAATGTCAGAGTTCTTTATGCTGCCATTTGCTCCTGTACTATGTATAAAACTTCTTTCTCCATTTTTATCCACAAAAACCATAGTAGCAGAAGTATGACTTTCCCGCTCTATACCGGAGCTATCAACACCATACTGCTGCAGATTTTTTATAATAAAATCTCCTAAAAAATCATTACCGACTTTTCCAATAACATAAGGTTTATAATTAAGTTTTGATAGTGCAATAGTAGTATTTGTAGCACAACCTCCAGTATAGAGTGATATATTGTCGGCAAGTTCTAGTTTCCCTTTTTCTGGCATCTTATCAATAGTGTTGGCAATTACATCAGCTACTAAAATACCTACACAAGCTATTTTGAGCATTTTATCCACCTCAAATGTATTTATTCAACTTCTGGTATTCTATTTATATTGGGATTTGTAAAGATATCATTTTCATCTGTGCTTGTTGTTGAAAACTCTGAAACTACTGCACCATTTTTTCCAGCTTGAAACCAGTGCAAAGTATTAGGTTTTAATGTATATTGTTCTCCTGGATTTAATTCTATTTCATGACAGACAGTATAATAATCTTCATTACCTTCAGGAACATTTACACTAGGATTATCTGTAGCTTGGCCCTCAACATAAAGAAAAACTTTTCCCCAGCGGCACCTAAATGTTTCTTCTTTTCCAGGTTCTCCGTCTACTTCAGGGTGACGATGTTCTGGACAAGTTTGCCCCGGAAAAAGAACTAATTCTTTTGCACATACGCGATCAGTATTTATATAAGTAACTACTTCAAGTCCAATTTCATCAAGTCTATTCAAACCAAAATCTGCTATTTCTACTTCTGATTTTTCTTTTTCAGTTAATACAATACTGGCTTTTTCAAAGTAGTCTAAAGTTTTTTCTTTTGCCTGTTGATAAACTTCTTTTTTCATTAGTTTCAACCCCTTTTATTTTTTCTTAACTCTACCTGCACGAACAAATACGGCAAATATAATTACAAAACCTCTAACAACCAGCTGTAAATATGGAGAAACATTTAATAAATTAAGTCCATTATTTAAAACTCCGATTATAAAAGCACCAATTAAAGTTCCGATCATTGTACCTCTACCACCAGCGATATCTGTACCACCAACTACAACTGCAGCAATAACGTCTAGTTCCCAACCATCACCAGCAAGAGGCTGGCCTGAGCCAAGTCTCGAGGCTAAAAGTAAACCACTTATGCCTGCCATTAAACCTGTCAGCATATAAACTTTCATTTTTAATTTCTTTACACTTATTCCGGATAATCTTACGGTCTCTTCATTACCCCCTAAAGCATAAACATATCTACCAAATTTACTTTTGTTTAATATAACATACATAATCACAAAAATTAATATCATTACATAGACAGGAATTGGAACATGCCCGATATAAACACGACCTAAATTAGTAAAACTTTTGGGCATTCCAGAAATAGGATAACCATTAGAATATAATAAGGCTCCCCCCCTGGCAATAGTCATTGTTGCTAAAGTAACTATAATTGCTGGAATCCTGGTGTTTGCCACAATTAAACCATTGAACAATCCAAAAGCTACCCCGATCAAAAGACCTATAATTAAGGCAGCAGGAACTGGAAGACCAATTTTAATCATTCCGGCTGTAAATGTCCCTGTAATTGCAACTACTGATCCAACCGAAAGATCAATTCCACCTGTTAAGATAACAAAAGTCATACCTGATGCAACTATAGCATATAATGAAACCTGTCTGGCAACATTAATTAAGTTTCTTGCTGTTAAAAAATATGGGCTTGCAAAAGTTAAAACTACTATTAATATTAAAAGACCAAAACCTGCGTAAATCTCAGGTTTATAATAACTATTATTTATTTTGCTTAAAAAATTATTTTTCTCATTCATTAATTTTGAACCTCCCCGGCAGCACTCTGCATGATTTTTTCTTGAGTTAAATCTTCTTTATTAAATTCTCCAGTTATTTCGCCCTGATGAACCACCAGTACTCTATCGCTCATACCAATAATTTCTGGCATATCAGAAGAAATCATAATAATAGACTTACCCAACTTAGTTAGTTTATTCATTAAAAGATAAATTTCGAATTTGGCACCAACATCTATTCCTCTAGTTGGTTCATCAAATATTAAAATATCGCTATCAGTAAATAACCATTTTGCTAAAACAACTTTTTGTTGATTACCTCCACTAAGACTTTTCGCAAGAGTTTCTATAGATGGAGTTTTAATATTTAAATCATCAACAAATTCATTAACTTTCTCTTTTTCTTTCTCCTGATTGATTAGATATTTGTCAACCAGTTCTTCTAAACGAGCAAGGGTAACATTACTTTTCACAGGTTGTTCTAAAACTAATCCCTGCTGTTTTCTATCTTCAGGCAATAAGCCTATTCCCATTTCTATACTATCCTTTGGAGAGTTAATTTCAACTTTATTTCCAAAAAGTTTTATCTCACCCTTATCTTTTAAATCAGCTCCATAGATTGCTCTACCAAGCTCAGTTCTTCCAGAACCAACTAATCCTGCAAAGCCCAAAATTTCACCTTTTCGTAAATTAAATGAAATATTATTCAATATACCGTCTCGACTAATATTATTAACTTCTAAAATAACTTCACCTGGTTCTGCTTTTCTTTCTGGAAAAGATTCTGTTAATTCTCTTCCAACCATCTGTTTAATAATATAATTTTTATCAATATCATTAACCTTATCTCTCGATATAAATTCACCATCTCTAAGAACAGTAACACTATCACCTATTTCAAATAATTCATCTAAATGATGGGAAATATAGATAATTGAAACACCATCTGCTTTAAGGTTATCAATAACATTAAAAAGTTTTTCTATTTCTCTAGGCGTTAAGGTTGCCGAAGGCTCATCCATAATAATTAATTTTGAGCCAAAAGATAAAGCTTTAGCAATCTCTACAAACTGTTGTTCAGCAACACTTAGTTGACTAACTAAAATTTTAGGATTAATATTTGCCTTCAGTTTATTTAAAACATCCTGGGTATCATTATATAACTTTTTCCAGTCAACAAGACCTGAATTTTTTTGTGGTTCTCGTCCTAAATAAATATTTTCAGCAACACTTAAACCGGGTATTAAATTGAATTCCTGATAAATGATACTGATTCCTTTTTCCTGTGCGGCCAACGGAGATGATAATTCCAATTTTTCACAATCAAAAAATATTTCACCACTATCTCTTTGATAAGCTCCAGAAAGAATTTTCATTAATGTAGATTTACCAGCTCCATTTTATCCTACTAAAACATGAACTTCTCCTTTTTCCACAGTTAAATCTACTTCCGAAAGAGCTTGAACACCATAAAAATGCTTTGAAATCCCTTTCATTTCTAATATATTACTCATAAAAAGCACCTCTCTAATAAAAATTCACAAAGGAGGCCATTTTTAAAGGCCTCCAGTGAATTTGTTTTTTTATAATTATTACCAGCTAAATCCTTCTGCATTTTCTTCAGTAATTAATTTAACTTCTACTGGAAGATAATCTGGTACTTCTTCACCATCTAGAATCTTAAGTCCATATTCAACACCTAATTTTCCAATTTTAGCTGGATTTTGAGCAGCGGTAGCAGCCATAGCTGTTCCATCTAAAATAGCCTGTACTCCATCTGGAGAACCATCAACACCTGTGATAAATAACTCATCTTCTCTACCAGCTGATTGAAC
>JBEPXG010000112.1:2575-5703 GCA_041642015.1 Halanaerobiales bacterium | reverse complement strand
TTGGACTTTTTGGCAAGCTAAGCAAGGACGGGTTAAGGGGGTTAAGAATTCCGTTGTAGATATTAATTACTTTCATGGTGATAAGGACTCTTTGAAGGAATTTATAGTTGCTACTGGTCTTAGTAAGTCGGAATTTTATAATTCTTATGTATTGAATTCTGGTGTAGTAAAAACTTCTTATTATAATACTGACGAGATTATTACTAAAGATGAAATTAAGGAAAGTATTCAAGCTTTATCAGAGCTTGAAGAGTCTTTAGAAGATCTTAAGTTAGAAGTTGTTAAACAAATAGATGATAGTATTGCTTTTGTTATAAAAGATAATAAAGTAATACTTAATAATATATTAGATAGATTATGTAATAATAAACTATTTAGTAGTAAAAATAGTTCTGATAGGGAAGATGAATAAAGAGCCTATATCATATTTTATATTTCAGGATAAGACTTTATTTATTCCTTTTAGATATATTTATCCTGAATGTTTTTTTCATATTAAAGATTATTCTAATTTATTTCCTATGAAATGCTTTTTAGAGGATGCTTGTCCTCAGGGAGCCAACTGTGGCGAGGTATTGGTTCGTCGAATTCATTATTTATTTGATGTAATATCTCCGGATGTGGAATTGATAATTGCTTATTTTAAGTATAGAGATAAGCCTAAGTCTATTAGAGGAGCTATATTTAATAGAGATCTAAGTACTCCTAATGTAAGTATATTAAATCCTAATGCTTTTAGAAAATTTATGAGAGAAGGGATTACATATCAATGGGTTCCTACCGATGAGTACTTATTTATGGGAGGATCTAAAGGACTTATAAAACTAAATAATACTTTGGAGTATTAATGTCCGATAATAGTGATAAAGCTTACATATATATTTATGGTTCTCACTCCCTTCTTAAGGGTTTGTATCCTATCCAAGAAATAAGAAGGGCTACTTCTTACCCTGTTCAAGGGTTTCAGTTTTCTAAGGCGTTTAGAAAGGGTATGTGGGATGGTAGGAAGCACTTGTTTAAAAAGACAGGTGCTTTTCCTACTGGGTTAATTAATACAGTTAAATCAGTATTAGAATACAATAATATTCCTTATGAAGTCATAGACTATAGGGAAGAACCTGTTCCTACAAAGTCTGGTTTTGATCTTAATGGTATTTCTTTTGATTATCCTTTTGACTATCAATTAGAGGCTTGTAAAACTATTGTACATAGAAAACAAGGTATAGTAAAAGCAGCTACTAATGCAGGTAAAACTGAGATAGCAGCAGCCGTTACACAGTATTTAGGTTTAACTACTTTGTTTGTGGTATCCACTAGGGAATTAATGTATCAAGCTCAAAAAAGATTTATGCATAGGCTTGGTATTACTGAAAAGGAAGTAGGCGTAGTGGGGGACGGTGAGTGGAATCCTGGTACATTCGTTACAGTTGCTATGCTTCCTACACTAGAGTCTAGGCTGAAACACGATTATTGTCAGAACTTATTAAAGAATACTAAAGTTTTATTTATTGACGAATGCCACCATTCTGGCTCTGAGAGCTGGTTTTCTGTAGTTACTTTATGTCCTGCTTATTATAGAATTGGACTATCTGGAACTCCTTTAGATAGAAGCGACGGTGCTGATTTGAGGCTTATCGCTGCTGTAGGGGAGGTAATAGTTACTATAGATAATAAGTTTTTAGTAGATAGAGGTATTAGCGCTAGAGCTAATATAGTCTGGGATAAAATAACTTCTCCTATATTAAAGAAAAATACAGCTTATCCAACTGCTTATAAACAAGGAGTGTCAGAAAACCCAGAGTTATTAGAAAAAATAATAGAATGGACTAAGATATTACATAAGAAGGGTCTTGGTGTACTTATTTTATGTGAAGAAATAAATCATGGTAAATTAATTGATGAAGCTTTATGGACTGCTGTAGATGACCAATTTATACCTCATCAATTTATTCATGGCTCTGAAGATACGGAAACCCGTCAACAAGCTTTAGATAGTTTTGGAGATAGATCTCTTCCAGTATTAATTTCTTCGTCTATATTAGATGAAGGAATAGATGTTCCTTCTATAGATGCCTTGATTTTAGCTGGTTCTAGGAAATCAAAAATTAGAACTATGCAAAGGCTGGGTAGAGGCCTACGAGGTGATAAGCTTATTGTCATAGAGTTTGCTAACTTTTGTCATAAATATTTATTACAGCACTCACATCAACGCATGCAAGATTATAAGTCTGAAGAATGTTTTCCTATATATAATAGTGCTCCTGATTCTGCTATAATAGACAAGATTTGGAATGGTGATGATTAAAGTAACAGATTTAAAATCTGGTGATGAGGTTTTAGGGTGGATGAGATTAGGGTTTGCTATTACTAAAACTTTACGAGGAGACGCTACCGTTCAATGGGAGGTTCCTTTGAAGGCTCAATCGGTGTCTAGAGATGATATTGATAGATTTATAGGTTTAGTATCTTCTAATGATACTAATTCAGGAGTTCTAAATTTATCTATTCATAGAATGAATGAGTATAAGAGACTGGTTCCTGGAGGTCCCCAGGTAGTTGTAGCTCTGCCTTATTGGTCTTTAAAAAGATTAAGATTAATTAGTAAAGTTGCAAAAGATCCCAAGTCTGATAATCCTACTTTTCCAGCTAATTTTGTTGATGCTAGGTTTAGAGCTTTTAAGACTACTGTTGAAGTTAAATTATGAAGATTGAAAATGGTCCAGATGATTTTTATAAAATAAAAGGAGTAATATCTTCTAGGGCTTTTGACTATCTTAAATATACAGTTCCTTTTGGTTATAAATTCTTTGATAATGAATGCTCTTATGATAGTGAGAAATATTGGTATATTCATAATGATTATTTACTAGATTTTATTAAGTTAATCTTTTCCTATGGTAAGTGGGTAGACTATTCTAATTTATCAATAGAAGATCAAGTTAGAATAGCTAAGCATAAAAGTTATTGTAAGAAAGATTCAATATCTAATAAAAATAGCCTTTTTGTAGATAGAGTAAGTTATTTAAATAATATTTACGGTACTTTGCACTTGCTTCCGTCTGCTCCCATGCATATAGTAGAGGGGGTGTGGCGCTCAATAGTAAAGAACCACCACCCTGATGTTGGAG
>JBEPXG010000112.1:0-2565 GCA_041642015.1 Halanaerobiales bacterium | reverse complement strand
CTGATGTTGTAGGTTATTCTTCAGCTTTTTTAAATTATAAAGAGGCGTATGAAAAAATAAAGAGGAATAATGAGCAATAAAGATATTCTTGAAGTTATTAGAATGAAAAAAGAGCAGAGAGATAGAAAAAGTGAATTAGGTAAAAAGCACTTTGAGAATAAAATTGCTAAGAATGCTGAAGAAGTTAAAAGTATAGTTTCAGGAGAAAACGTTAATAATGGAGTTCCTGTAGAAGTAATTTCTATTAGGAATGAGTATTATAGGAGACTAGAGAGGTATACTGGTAAGCGGTCTATATTTAATACTAAAATGAATAAAAGAAGTATTTCTTTATGGACTAGAGTTGAGCAGGCTAGAAAAAAAGTAGGCTGTTCATATAGCCACTTTATGGCAGCTCAATTTGATTGGTTTAATCGTACTTTTGGAAAAGCTCCTAGTCCTGAACAATTAGCTACAGAGGCAGCTGTAGATAGGGTTTTTATTTTTTCAGGATCGAATAACACTGTTCATGTAGGTAATAATAAATCTTTTAATGTATCTGATGTAGATATATTTAAACAAAGTGAAAAATTCCTTCAAAGTGTATTAAGGGCTCAAAAGTGTACCAGGGTTGAGTTTTATAAAAAGTTTATTATTCCAGGTATATATTCTCTTCCTAAGAAGTTTCTTAATGCAGATCCTGTTTATAGAAAAGTTTTAAAGGAGTTAAGTGAGTGAGCGAAGAATTTGCTGTAACTGAAGATTTTCAAGCAAAGATTTTATCTCATATGCTTCATAAACCTGACTTTTGTGAAGCAGTAGTTCCTTATGTTAAATTAGAGCACTTTAGTAATAGAGCATTACAGTGGTTTTATAATAAGTTGTCTAATGATAAGACGACATTGTCTCCTGTAACTCTTCAAGAAGAATTAATCTCAGCTGTTAAAGGTGGGGAAATAAAAGATGTAGATATAGATAAATATGTATATCTTTATGATGTTATTAAAGAAAAGCCTCTTCCTATGGAAGAGACTTACATAGAAGATCAAATGGAGAAATTCATTCGCACTCAATCTGTGAAAAATGCAGTGCGAAAAACAATGGACCTTACTAAGGAGCAGAAGTGGGAAGATATACAAGCTTTAATGGAGGAGGCTGTAAATTCAGGGCTTAATCTTTCTAATTTAGGTCATAATTATTTTGATAATATAGTTAATAGAGCTAACGAAAGAGGTACTAGATCTTATGTAAAGATTCCTACAGGCATTCCTGAGTTAGACCATGTCACTTATGGGGGTATAAAAAAGGGTCAAACTGGATTAATAGTAGGAGGTACTGGTAGAGGTAAATCTATATTTCTTCAATGGTTAGCTAGGACTGCTTTACTGTTAAATAAAAAGGTTGTATATTTTACCTTTGAATTATCTGAAGAAGACATAGCAGACAGGTTTGACTCTATGTTTTCCATGGTAAGGCCTCAAGAGCTTAATTATTATAAGAATCAAGTTATAAATGAAGTTTCTAAAATAGGATCTATTTATAAAGATTCTCTTATAATAAAGCATTTTCCTGCAGATGGAGCTACAGTATATGATATTAAGTCGTTTATAAAAAAGTTATCTAATACAGGTATTATTCCTGATATGATTATAATAGATTATTTAGATTTAATGAGGCCTCACAGAAACTATTCCAGTCAACATGAAGAAACAGATTCTGTAGTTAAGGCTGCCATAGGTTTAGGTCAGGAATGTGGTATTTCTATTTGGACAGCATCACAGTTGAATAGAGCTGGCTTGGTTCAAGAAACCCCTGATGAGGCTTCTATGGCTGGGTATATAGGTAAGCAGTATCATGTAGATATAGTTACTTGGATGGCTCAGACTAGGGAGGAAAAGGAGGATGAGATAATGAGATTATGGGTTTCTAAGAATAGAAATGGTTTGGCTGGCTCTAGTATTCAGTTAGATACAGACTATAGTTATATGACATTTTATAGAGCTAATCAAACTCCTAAGCCTAATTCTGTTTCTGCTGTAAATTCTAATGACCCTAAAATCTCAAATAACTAATTGTGTTTTTTGTCATAAAAGTACCTATGACAAATATTCTATAAAGTTAAATGATTCAAATATTTGTAGTATTTGTACCTTACAGTTAGTTAATTTAAAAAATGAGGATCCTATAGATACACTTAGATGTTTTAAGTGTAATTATACAAATGCTTTTAATATAGTTTATTCAACTAATTCAATAGTATTGTGGATAAAAATAGGGAATAATAACTCAGAGTCTATATATGCGCCCCAGCAAGTGACAGGTAGCTGGTCTATTTTAGATGAAGTTAAATATATTAGATGTGTAAATTGTAAATCTTTACTTCCTAATAACTCTATTTTAATTAATAAATATTTTAAGTTAGTATGATATTTTTAGGTAGAATAAAAAATAATTTTGATTATACCTCTTATATTGAGTCTACTTGTAAATTAAAGTATACTAATACTGAAGAACTTAGGGTATGCTGCCCTAAATGCTTAGAAAAGGATTATAAGTGTTATGTTAATAATGATAAAAAGAAATTCA
>JBEPXG010000111.1:3768-5706 GCA_041642015.1 Halanaerobiales bacterium | reverse complement strand
ATTTTTTTAAAAACTTATAGGAAGTATTAATTGATTCTATAAGAACATTTTTATTAGAAGTAAAGAAATTAATTTTTTTAATCCCATCTTCCATAATATTTTCTAAAGTCTTTTTTTTCTTTTTATCATCTATAGAAGCAATTGTCTTTTTAATATTTTTAATTAATATATATAGTTTTTCAACATCTTGATTTTTATTATATATATAAGCTTTTCTAAAAAGATGAGGAGGATAGGGTTTGTTATACATTCTTTGGTGTTTGGCTGCTAAATGTACATCATGTGTTGCAAGGATTTTAAAATGATAAGTATTATCATTAGATATAGGTAGTTTAATTTCCCTTTCATTTATACCTCGGTATACTTTATTGTTAAGGTATAATGTACATTCTCCATCTATATCTAAATAAAGATAAGGATTGTTGTATTTATTATCTAATTTAACCTTATTTAAAAAGAAAAAAATCTTACCGGTATTGTCCCAAAAACTCTGATTACCGGTAAGAAAATTATTTTTTTCTTCAATAGGGTTATATTTATTATTTTCTTTTTTGATTTCTTGTATTTTCCATTCTTTGAGTGATATTTTATGCTCAAAAGTTATTTTCTTTAAATCTCTTAAGATCAAATCGATTCTATCTGGTAACATATATTATTACTCCTTTTTAACCCTTTACTGATCCAGCTAATATACCACGTACAAAGTATCTCTGTAATGAGAAGAAAATTATTAAAGGTACTACAATTGATATAAATGCTCCTGCTGTTAGAACATGCCAGTTTTGTCCATATGAACCAACTAAGTTAGCTAATCTAACTGTAACAGGTGCAACATCTTGAGTACCACCTAAGTAAATTAATGCTACAAGTAAATCATTCCATGTCCATAGGAATTGAAAGATTATAAGAGATGCTAAAGCTGGTACAGATAATGGTAGTGCTAACTTATAATATACTGTCCACATTGATGCTCCATCTATATAAGCAGCTTCAAACAAATCATCAGGTAGATTAGAGAAGAAGTTAAATAATAAAAAGACCGAGAATGGCATACCATAACCAGTATGTGCTATCCACAAGCCAACAAAAGTACCTGATATATTTAATGTATTAAAAATTCTTAAAATAGGAATAAAAGTCAATTGTAGAGGTATTACTAATAATCCTACTATAAGTCCATAAATAACCATTCTACCTCTAAATCTTAATTTGGCTAGTCCAAAAGCTGCAAATGATGCAATACCAACAGGTAATATTGTTCCCATAATTGCTATGATAAAACTGTTTCTAAAAGCGATATTCATGTTGTTAACATTTAATACTTGTTGATAGTTATCAAGAGTAAACTGTGTGAATTTAAGGGGGCTATTAAATACTGTCCACCAACCACTACTACTAACTTCAGCTGCTGGTCTAACTGAGGTTATCAGCAACCCTATTGTTGGTAGAATCCAAACAAACATTATTGCTAATAAAAAAACATTTATTACAATTTTTGCTACTTTATTATCATTCATTTGCTTCCCCCCTCATTCTTTTAATATTAATAACAATTACTGGGATTATTAAAACAAATAGTACAACTGCTATAGCACTTGCTCGTCCGAAGTTTCTATATTGGAACATTTCTTTATACATTCTATTTGCAATTACTTCTGTTCTAAAGTTACCGTTTGTCATGACATAAACAATATCAAATATTTTAAGTACATTAACTACCATTGTTGTTGCAACAACAGCAATAGTAGATTTCATGTAAGGAAGAATAACAAATCTAAATACCTGCCATTCCGTTGCTCCATCAACTTTGGCAGCTTCAATTTGATCTCTAGGTATTCCCTTATATGAAGCAGAAAGTATTACCATACAAAAACCGGTCCACATCCAAATACCTACAAAAATCAATGCTAGATTATTTATCCAAGGTCCCTGAATTAA
>JBEPXG010000111.1:0-3758 GCA_041642015.1 Halanaerobiales bacterium | reverse complement strand
CCTATTGGTTCCATACCAAGTGAAATTAGGATTTGATTTAATAATCCTATTTGTTCAGATGCTGGAGGACGATAAGTATAAACAAACTTCCAAACAACACCAGCACCAACAAAAGAGATAGCCATAGGCATAAAAATTATTGATTTAGCTATTTTTTCATACTTGACTCTGTCAGAAAGAATAGCAAAGATAAGTCCCAAACCAACAGTAAAGGTAGTAAAAACAACTAACCAAAGTAGATTATTTCTAAATGAGATAAGCATTGTCTGGTTAGTAAAAGCGTAAATATAATTTTTAATACCTACAAAAGCTTCAGAATTTGGACCGAAAAAACTTAAAATAAATGTGTGAATAGAGGGATACAATAACATAAGTCCAACAATAAGAGTGGCTGGCCCTACAAAGAGGGCCACCCATTTCTTTTTACTTCTTTCTTCCATATATTAAACCTCCCGGCTATACTTTAATTTGTTGCATCTCCGGAACTATATGCATCATCAGCATTTGCTTCGATATTTTCTAATACACTATCTAAGTCTTGACCACTTACATAGTCTAAGATACCTTGCCAGAAAGCTCCAGAACCAATAGCAGCTGGCATTGAATCAGAAGCATCAAATCTAAATGTTTCAGCATTGTTTAGGAATTCAGCCATTTGTCTTGTTGTATCATCAGGATAAATATTAGGATTGATTCTATTGTGAGTTCCTAATTTACCAAGTTCACTTACCCAAATTGATTGTGCACCAGGAGTAGCTAGATATTGCATGAATTTACGAGCATCTTCATTATCATTCATCATACTAAGCATATCTGCAGCACCTAATGCAGGTGTACCATACTCTTCATCAATAGAAGGTAGTGGGAAGAAGTCAAAATCTGTTCCTGCTTCTAAATCAGGATTATTTTCTTTTATAAAACTAGTAATGAAACTAGCTTGACGGTGTAGTCCAGCTCTTGGAGGTGAGGTAAATAATGGATTTGGTGCATCACCAAAGTTAGTTGATAATACAGATGTTGGTCCACCATATACCATGTTTGGATCTTTTGCATATTTTCCAAAGATTTCAAATGCATTTTTAATTCTTTCATCAGTCCATGGAATATCATGTGCTACCCATTGGTCATATACTGCAGGAGAAGTTGTTCTTAACATAATATCTTCAATCCAGTCAGTTCCTGGCCAACCACTAGCGGCACCAGATTCTAAACCAATAGACCATGGAGAAATTCCATCTTCTTGCATTTGTTGTGCTAATTGATCCATTTCTTCCCAAGTTTCTGGGATTTCATAACCATTTTCTTCAAATACTTGTGGATTGTACCAAACTAAACTTTTAGCATCAGCAGCAATATATAAAGCATACATGCCACCTTCAAATGTTGCTAAATCTAACCATTTTTGATCAAAATCTTCTCTTAGATAACTCATATTAAATATATTTTCTAAATTTACTAAATCTCCATCTTCAGCTAGATCTTTCATCATACCGGGTCCAGAAACAGCTACGATATCAGGAGGATTACCTGCTTCAAGTCTTGTTGTTAATAAAGTGGGGAGATCTCTGGTTCCTTCATATTGAACTTCTATTCCGGTAGCAGCCTCAAAAGGTTCTACCATTTTATTAAATGCGTCTAATTCACCACCACCCCAAACACCCATTACACTTACAGTACCATCTTGGGCAGACACTTGAAAAGAAAATAATAATAAACTAACCAATAACATTAATGTTAAACCAGTAGACATTTTAGCTTTCATTGTTTTAATACCCCTTTCTTTTTTACTACTTTTAATATTCTTTAAAGACACAAAAAAACCTGCATGTTAAATTATAATCTAAAGATTGTAGATACTGTAAATTGATTTTAGGTTTGTTTTATGCTTTTATATTATTTCTAACCACCTCCTAAAGTGTTTATCTACTACTTTCTCTTTTTATTAATTTATGAGGGATAAATATTTTATTATCATTTATTTCCTCATTATTAATCTTTTTTATTAAAATTTTCATTATTTCAGTACCTAATACAGTTCCTGATTGGAAAACTGTACTAAGTGATGGATTAACATACTTAGATGCCTCAATACCATCAAAACCTACTATAGACATTTCATTAGGAATTCTAATTTGATTGTCAATACAATATCTAATAGCTCCAATAGCCATTTGATCACTAAAAGCAAATATTGATTTTAAATTTGGATTATTTTTAATTAAATTTTTTGCACATTCATAACCGCTTTTATAACTAAAGTCACCTTCAGCTATATATTTTTCTTTAAGTCCAATATTATTATCTTTATAAACATTTATTATTCCTTTCATTCTTTCTTCACTTGCTACAGAATCTCTATAAGGACCTCGTATAATTCCAAAATAATCATCTGTTTTTAGTAGATATTTGCTTACATCTTCTGCTGCTTTTATATTATTTACAGTTACTGAAGGTAAATCTGGATCTTGTAAATAACCCGAAGCAAAAACACTAGGTATTTTACTTTTTTTAACAGCTTTTATTAATTGTTGAGAAAAATTTGCTGTTAGAATAATCAAACCATCGATTTTTTTTTGTTTAAACATATTGATATAATAAAGTTCTTGCTCTAATTCCCCTTCAGAATCACCATATATAATATTATAACTATCTTTAATTGCTTCAGTTTCTACACTTTTTAAAACTTCCATTAAGAAAGGATTATCCATACCAGCTCCAATTATACCAATTAAGTTACTGATATTAGTTCTTAAAGCTCGAGCAGAATCATTTATTTGATAGTCTAATTCATCGATTGCCTTTTTTACACGACTAGCAGTATCTTTACTTACTAATGAGCTATCATTTATAACACGCGATACAGTAGATAAAGACACTCCAGCTTTTTTTGCAACATCTTTCATTGTTATTCCCATAATAATTCTCCTTTAAAAATGAAAACGTTTTCTGAAAACCATTTCATTGTATTTATTTTATTCAATATGAAACATAAAAATCCTGCTATATTTATAAAATATTTTAATTATTTAGAAAATTTGATATATATTTAATTAATAATTTTACACACCTTGATAAAAAGTATAAAATATAATTAAAAATATATTATGAGTGGAGTGATATAATGCAGGATAGAAAGTGGTGGAAAGAGGCTGTTGTTTATCAAATATATCCAAGAAGTTTTTATGATAGTAATGATGATGGTATAGGAGATATAAATGGAATAATTAATAAATTAGACTATATTAAAAACTTAGGAGTAGATATTATATGGTTATGTCCAATTTATAAATCTCCTAATGCAGATAATGGATATGATATAGCAGATTATAAAAAAGTAATGGATGAGTTTGGTACTTTAGAAGATATAGAAAGGTTAATTAAAGAAGTTCATAAAAATGATTTGAAAATAATCCTTGATTTAGTTGTTAATCATACTTCTGATGAACATGAATGGTTTATAAAATCTAGTAAATCAATTGATAATAGTTACAGAGATTATTACATATGGAAAGATGGTAAAGAGAATAGACCTCCAAATAATTGGGGTTCAATATTTGGTGGATCTGCATGGAAACATGATAAAAAGACTGATCAGTATTATTTACATTTATTTGATGTAAAACAACCAGATTTAAACTGGGAAAATAATGAAGTTAGGAACAAGATTTACAAAAGAATGAGATGGTGGTTAGATAAAGGAATAGATGGTTTTAGAATGGATGTAATTAATATGCTTTCTAAAGATCAAAGGTTTCCTG
>JBEPXG010000110.1:0-5743 GCA_041642015.1 Halanaerobiales bacterium | reverse complement strand
TGATAAAGTATTCAACCAATCAGCATTAATTGTTAACCACTGACAGGAGTATTGAATATTTGCCATTGTAACATAGTCTTGCACTTCATATAAACTACCAGAAATAATATATGTTGGTGGGTTCATCTGACCATCTACAACACCGGTTTGTAAAGCCATATATAGTTCTGTCCAAGGAATTGGAGTACCACTTGCACCAAATGATTCATATAAAGCAATTTGTCCTGGATCCATTCCTCTAAACTTTAATCCTTCAAAGTCACTTGGAGATTTAATTTCTCTTTCATCATTAGTAAAGGCTAAAAATCCACCCTCTTCAACTGCTTCTAATAAAGCTACTCCAGTTCTTTCTTCAAATTCTTCTTGTGTCATACTCCAGTATTCACTGCTATCAAAAAACTTATGTGCAGCTTCAAAGCTGTTAAACATAAAAGGAATTGTTGCAGCATATATTTCTGGATAAACAGAAACCATACCTGCATTTGAAGCAACATTAATCTTTGTAGACCCACTCATTGTTTGTTCCATTCTTTGCTCTTCATTTCCTAATTGACTATCTGAATAAAGAGTTATTTGAATCCTACCGTTTGTTCCCATTTCAACAAATTCTTTAAAGTTTACTGCATACTCGTGTACAGCATTAGTATCAACATCTGCTGGGCCATTGTATGACATTTTTACATTATAAGTATCTTGAGCCCCAACAACACCACTTAATGAAAAAACAAACATTGAAAGTACTAAAAATAAAACTAACCTCTTTTTCATTAAATACATCCCCCTTTTTAATTTACAATAATTCTATAGTTTATTTATTCTATACAATAATAAAAAATCCTTTAATAATTTTCATAATATTAATATTATTTTCAATATTATGTTCTTTTGCATTGAAATAGTTTTCGTTATACTTTATAATATATATAACTTATATAATGAGGTGTAAAATAATGCAGATTGGTAAAAAGATAAGAAAGTACAGGAAATTAAGAGATATAACTATAACTGAATTGGCTGAAAAATCAAATTTAAGTGTAGGAATGATCAGTCAAATAGAAAGAAATAAAATTGGTTTATCAGTTGCTTCTTTATGGAAAATTGCTAAAGCACTTGATGTTTCAATCGGAGATTTTTTTGAAGAAGATAAACCGGGAGATAAGTATATTGTAAGAAAAAATAACCGTAAAACAATTCAACTTACTAACTCAACAGCTACATATGAACTACTTACTCCTGATCTATCGTGGAATATAGAATTTTTAAAAATTACCATTATGCCAGGTGAAAGTAGTGATGACAAAAAAATTTCCCACAAAGGTGAAGAAACTGGTTATGTAATGCAGGGTAAACTACTTATTAAATGGGGAAACCAAGAGTTTATATTAAATGAAGGAGATAGTATCAGACTTGATAGTACCATTCCACACCGTTATATAAACATTGGTGATGAAAAATCTGTTTCAATCTGGGCAATGACTCCACCTAGTTTTTAATAAATTTTTATTCTTTTTTATATTTAGTTTGTGTTCTATGAGTACCATCACAAAACGGTTTGTTTTTAGAAGAACCACATCTACATAAAGAATAATGTTCTTCACATTCTGGTTCAAAATTTTCTTCAGATTTTAATTTAATACCACCCTCTACATCAAATGGTCCATGTTCACCATAAGGTCCAGGTGATATTTTAATCTTTTTTTTATGTTTGTGTTCAACCTGGATTCTTTCTCCACCTGGCAAACTATAACTTAAAGAACCAGAAGGACATAACTCACAAATTTTAATAATATCTTTTACATCTGCTGCATTAGGATCTATCCATTTGAACCTACTTTTATCAAATACCATAGGAAGTAATCCGGTACAATATCCGATATGACTACACACTCCTCTGTTATCATATATAGTAATATTATCCCCCTTATATTTCACTACTTTATCAGGTACTCTGTCTTCTTTTTTTTCATCATTAAAGTCTACATCCAAATGACTTCCATCACAAAATGGCTTATCCTCAGAATGGCCACATCTACATAATGACATCTTCGGTTTAGTTTCCATCTTTTCTCCATCATTACTAATCATAAGTTTTATATTATATGCCATATAAGGTCCATTTTTAATAATTTCAATAACTTCATCGTCATATTTGCTCATCTTTAAATCCTCCTTATTTATTAAACTAAAATAATAATTCAATCTTAAAATTGCACTTTTGTGAAATATATGATTAAATATTTTTATAAATAAAAATAATAATTTTAATAGGAGATATTTTACTTATGAAAAAATCTAAATTATTAAAAGAAATATGGATTGCATCAAGACCTCTTTCGCTATCTTTAGCTATCTATTCAACCTCTTTGGGAATAATTATAGCATATAATGAAATCAACTTCCATTTAAGCAAAGATAATATAATATTAATAACTTTAGTTACTATAGCTGGACTTTTCATACAAACTGGAACTAATTTTATTAATGATTATTTTGAATGTGAATATAAGAAATTACATTTTAAGGGAAAGAAATATTACTTTTTAGGTAAAAAAAGAAACTGGTTTGATATCTTAATATTCATTTTGGGAATAACTTCCTTTTTAATAACTGCTTTATTAGGTATTATATTAATATTTTTGAGTACAAAAAAACTCTTAATTATTGGATTAATAGGGATTATCGGAGGATACACATATACAGGTGAACCTATAGTATATAAGAAAAAAGGACTAGGTACCTTACTTTCTTTTTTACTGATGGGTCCATTGATGATTTTAGGAAGTTATTTAGTATTTACTGAATACTTTTCTTTAAGTCCAATTATTTTGGGAATGCCAGTTAGCTTATTACTACCTGTATTGATGTTAAGTAATGAAATTAGAGATTATGATAGAGATAAAAAACTTGGTATCAAAACAATGACTGTTCGTATTGGTTATAAAAATGGGAAGAGAATATATTTATCATGTATGGTTTTAGCTTATCTTTTAACAGTTATCTATACATTAATAGGTGTTTTCCCATACCAAACTTTATTAGTATTTATTACAATACCTTTAGCTATAAAAGCATATAAAAATGTTTCTAAAGCAAAAAGTAAGGGAGTACCTATTTCAAATCAACTACATCTAAGTTTTGGTCTTATTCAAATTATAACATACTTAATATTTTAAATTATAAAATAGCAAAGCCCAATAATAATCCAATAATAATACCAGCATTTGCAAAATGATTGTGTATAATATTAGATTGGGGAATTAATTCATCATTTACTATATATATCATTGCTCCAGCTGCAAAAGCTAAAAATGCTCCAACAAATATTTCTGAGATATTAAATACTAATAAACTAATCAATGTACCAACTGGAGTCATCAAACCGGCTCCTAAGGCAAACAAAATTATTTTATAGTTTTTAGTTCCACCTGTTTTTAACGGACCTGCAATTGCAAGACCTTCAGGAATATTATGTAATGCTATAGCAATAGCAATATATAATCCTAGTTCAGAACTTGACTCTAATCCAGCTCCAATTGCTAATCCTTCCGGTAA
Source organism: Halanaerobiales bacterium (assembly GCA_041642015.1). GTDB lineage: Bacteria > Bacillota > Halanaerobiia > Halanaerobiales > M55B127 > M55B127. The sequence continues at coordinate 2,191 of JBEPXG010000110.1, read as the reverse complement.
ATTGTGTAAACCAATACCAAAAAAGATTAAATAACCTGTCCTCTGCATAGATAAATCCATCTTTAATTTTTCTGGATTTTCAATCTCTAAATGATCAGATGTTGATAAATGTGAATGTGGAATTAATTTGTCTAAACCAAACATCATTAATGCACCTAAGATAAATGCAAAAATTGATACCCGCATAGAACTTAATACAACAGCTTCAGGTAGTAATTCAAATACAGAAATTGCAAGCATAATACCACCTGCAAAACCAAGTAATGATGCTAATAATTTATTATTTGGTTTACCAAATACTAACAGTACTATCACTCCAAGAGCAGTAGAAATACCAGCTAAAAAACTATATACAAATGCTTGCATAAGCAATCCCCTTATTTGATAATGTATTATTTATACTTAATACTCTTGTCATTTCCTACTTTAACCCAATGACAGTATCTATCTTCTATTATATCAATTACTTGAAAAAATAAAAGGCCCAAAATACTAATTGCTAAAATCCCACTGAACATATCTACATAATTGACCATAATCCAGCTATTCATAATATAATAACCTATACCATATTGAGTAGCAAAATTTTCAGCATAAAATAAGACTGCTATACTAGTACCAACAGTTATTCTAAGTGCTGTTAAAATTTGAGGTAATATTGCAGGAATTATTACATGTTGATAAGTTTTTAATCCTTTTATACCGACTGAACGAGCTGAATGAAAATATTCTGGATTGATATTTTTTACACTATCTCGAGTTGTTACTATTATTTGGAAAATTACAATTACCATAATCAAAATTATTTTTGAACGGTCACCTAAACCGAACAATAACATAAATATTGGTAAAAAAGCTATCTTAGGTATTGGATAAATCAAATAGATAACTGGTGATATTAATTTATCTACTCTTTTATTCATACCAATTATAAGGCCTAATAATACTCCTATAAAAACAGCTAATAATACAGCAGTTAATATTCTATAAAGACTCATTGCTAAATGAGGAAGTAATACTGGTATAAATATATTAAAAAAGTTTATAATAACCGTTATTGGTGAAGGAATTACATTAGATTTTAAAATAAAATGTAAAATATACCAAATTAGGATTATTAAACCTACTGCATAAGGTACTGACTTTTTACTATTCATAATAAATCATCCTCAGACATCATCAATCTTAATTTCTTTGTTTGTTTAAAAAATTCTTCTTTTTCTCTTAATTTAAGATCACCAAAATATGGATTATCTATAATATGAATAAACTCACCTTGTTTCATTACTGCAATCTTTTGGCCTAGAAATACTGCTTCATCAATATTATGAGTAACAATTATATATGAAAGCATATTTTCTTTATGTATTCTAAGGATCAAATTTTGCATCTCTTCCCTTGTTAAAGCATCTAATGCTGAAAATGGCTCATCCATTAATAGTAAGTCTGGTTTTAAAACAAGACTTCTTGCAACAGCAACACGCTGTCTTTGTCCTCCACTAAGTTCAGCAGGAAATTTATCAGCAAAATCTTTAATACCCAACTTATCTAATACTTTATTTACAGTTGTTTTTATTGTTTGGTTTTCATAACCCCTTGTTTTTAAACCTAAAGCAACATTATCATAAACAGTTTTCCATGGAAAGAGACCGTAGTTCTGTAAAATAACTCCGGTCTCTTCTCTTATATCTTTAATTTCATTTTTATTAATCTTAATTTGACCTTGGTCAGGTTTTATTAAGCCTGCTAATAAATAGATTAATGTTGTTTTACCACAACCAGATGGTCCAATTATTGCACAGCTTTTTCCTTCTTTTAAGGAAAAATTTATATTATTTACTACTATTTTGTTTTGATATGAAAACTCTAAATCTTTAACTTTAATCATTAGTTACAAATTTCTCCTCAACAATATCTTGATATGATAAATTTATACTTTCATTTTGTTTTTCTTCAACAAACTTTATTACTCTATTTATATATGATTCAGAAGGTACAGTTCCCAATCTATACTCTGGTAAGGTTATTAAATCTTTTACTTCTGGATTTAATTTCAATTTTTCAATCAAAATATCTCTTGCTAACTCTTCATCTTCGATTACATCTTTAATAGCTCTATTGTATGCTTTATGAAAACCTAATATTGCTGCTTCTTTTTCACCAAGTGCTTTCTTAGTAAAAATCATTCCTT
>JBEPXG010000109.1:0-5748 GCA_041642015.1 Halanaerobiales bacterium | reverse complement strand
TGTTCGATTGTACTATTTTGTTCTTTACCTGTTTTCCAATCAACTATAAATGGCACTTTATTTTTATCCTTTTGATAAATCAAATCGGGAATTGCATAAACCTTTGTATCCTTATAGTCAATTGTTTCAAATGTATTTGTATCAAATGACTTAACATAATATGAGTTTTTTATGTTTTCTATAATATCAGTATTTACTATGTAATTTAAAATCTTATCCATTTTATAGTTAATCATATCTATCTTTTTATCAGATAACTCATCATCATAATATATTTCTTTGAGCATTGTATTTTGTGAAGGGTTCATCTCCCAAGCAGCCTCATTTTGTGATGAACGAAAGGCATCATTTAAGTCTTTTTTTATTTTTTTACTGAATGATTCTTTATTGATTGGATAATTATCATGTATAATCTTATGTAATAAATGATGTACAGAATTTCCTAATATTGCATCAGTTGATTGAAGCTTTTTTAATCTATAAACTTTTTTGTTCTCTTCTGGTGAATCCCATTCCCATCCATTATGACTTTTATAATATTGATAGTAATATTTTCTTAAACAACTATTAAAAATATTATCTCTGGAAAGAGACCATGACCACTCTGGATATTTTCTATGTTTATAAGCCATTATTTTTACCATCCTTTATTTTTTCAACCATCTTATTTATTCGTTTAAAATGTGAACCTTTCCAATATATTTGATCACAACTTGGACAAATATAAAATTCATTATAATATTTTTTGGTTTTAGGTTCTAATCGTTCAATGATTTTTTGTTTTTCTATATGTTCTAAATTACTATTGCATTTTGGACATCTACTATTTTCACTAATATATTTTATAAGATCATATCTATTTATAACTTCTTGTAGTTGTTTTTTAGGTTTATCTTCATGAATAAAATAACCAAATTTAACAACTTTTCTCATTAAAAGTCCATGATCTCTAGTTAATAAAATTCTATTTTCTTCTTTTGATTTTTGAGCCAAATATTTATCTCCAAAATCATTATAATAAAGAGTGTCAAAACCTAGTATTCTTAGATAATTTACTAGTTTTCCTAAATGAGCATCAGCAATAAATTTTGGATATAAATCATATTTTTTTCTTATAGTTGATATAGAATTTTCTATATCAATATCCTTAAAAACTGGATATACACTTATCAAATCTCCATCTTGAACTAGATAATCTAAGTCAATAGCTTGATTATTCTTTAATATCAAATAAACCTCAGTATGCGGTATTTTTTTACCCTCTAAAATATCTTTTATAGTCTGTCTATCTTTAAAAGTTATTTCTCTAAATACTTTATCATCATTTAAAAAATAATTTAATTCACCAAATAATCTTAAAGTTATTTTTTTTATCATATAATATCCTCTTTAACTATTATTTACAAAAAATACTCCAACACCACTCCTGCCAAGATGAACAGTTAATACATTGCTGATCATATTTATAAGAAACTTTTTTGTCCCAAAACGTTTTTCAATCATATCCTTTAATTTTAAAGCTTTATCTTTATCACCAGAATAACTTATACCTATAACCTGATCTTTAAGGTTAGAACTTCTCTCTTCCATAATCTCTAAAATCTTTTCATATGCTTTTGTATATCCTCTTACTTTCTTAAATAGTTGTATTTTCCCACTTTTTACTTCTAATATAGGTTTTATGTTTAAAAATTCTCCTATAAAAGCAGTAGTTTTACTTATTCTTCCACCTGTTTTTAGTCTTTCTAAAGTTTCCAATGTAAAGATATGTTCGATATTATCAACAACATCTTTTATATTATTAACAATATTTTCAAAAGATAATTTTTCTTCTTGAAGCTGTATGATTTTATCTACTAATAATTCAATCGCTGTAGATCCAGATTTTGTATCTATTACTTCATACCTAAAATCAGGATACCTTTCTTTTACATTATCTGCTACTAATTTTGCTGTTTGATATGCACCAGACATTTTAGAAGAAAATGCAAGATATATGCATTTTAAATTGTTTTCAGCACAATGTTTAAATTCTCTTTCAAAATCTAAAGCCCTAACCTGTGCTGTGGTAATATGACTTTTTTCTTCTAAAAATTTAAACAACTTTTTATTATCAATACTTATTCCATCTAAAAATTCCTCTTGATCAACTATTATTCTAAAGGGGAGTAATTTTATATTATATCTATCTAATTTTTCTTTTGAAATATCACAAGCACTATCAATTATTATTTTTAGTTTTTCCATTTTCTCACCTCATTAAAGTCCCCAAAAGTATACTATACCTAATGTGGTTACAATTCCCAATATTATTTGTAGTGGTAAACCAACTATAATATAATCTTTAAATTTATAACCACCTGGTCCATAAACCATTAAGTTTGTTTGATAACCAATTGGTGTTAAGAATGCTGTACTAGCAGCAAATGTTACTGCTATTACAAAAGCAAATACATTTACCTCTAAAATTCTTGCTGCATCAACTGCTACAGGTATCATAAGTATTGCACTTGCATTATTGCTAATAACATTAGTCAATAAAGCAGTAAGAAAGTAAAACACTGCTAACATTATTATAGGAGAAAAATACTCAGATAATCTTAATACTTGAAATGCAATATATTGAGCAGTACCGGTTTTTTCAACTGCAATACCCAGTGGAATTAAACCGGCTAATAAAAAAATTACTTCCCAGTTTATTGAGTTATATATTTTCCTTTGATCAATGCTTTTTGTTAGTACCATTGTAATAACTCCTGCTAATGATGATATTACAATTGGAACTATATCAAAAACCGCTAGTAAAACAACTCCAACTAAAATTGAAATCGCTTTTAATGCCTTTGAAAATTCATAATTTCTTGTATCTAATTCTCTTGCAATTATAAAGTTTTTGTTTTTTCTAAAACGATCAGCTGTTTCTTCATTTACTAAAAGCAATATTACATCTCCAGGCATTAATTTAATATCCTGCATTCTTTTATGTGTTAAACCACCACCACGTCTTATTGCTAAAACAGCTGTTTCATATCTTTCAAGAAAATTTACTTGTGATATGGTCTGACCCTGCATAAAAGAACCATATGGAATTACTACTTCCATTAATTTTTGGCCTTTCATAGGATCTTTTAAATTTTTTTCATAAATATCACTATGTGGTACTAACCTTAATCCATTTCTTTTCATTACTTTTAAAATAGTTTGATGGTCAGCCCTTATTATTAAATGATCACCTTTTTTCAATCTTTTTTGAAATGAAGGATCTATATATTGATTATTCCTTCTACTTAATAAAACAATATCTAAATCCATTCCTGTACTTTTTTTAAAATCATCTAATGTTTTATTAATTAAAGGTGAACGTTCTTCTATAACAACCTCTGTTAAATACTCTCTCATCTCATATTCATCAAATAAATTATCTGTTGGCTTAATTCTATCAGGAATTAACTTGTGTCCAATTAATATAAGATAAATAATACCAATTATCAAAACAACTAATCCTAACTTTGAAAACTCAAACATTGAAAAAGGATGATCAATTAATCGGGCAGAAATATCACTTGCTAATAAATTAGTAGATGTCCCTATTAATGTAATCATTCCTCCCATCATTGAAGCATATGAAAGAGGAATTAAAAGTTTTGATGGCGATGTTTTAGTCTTTGCAGCTATATCATTTACCATTGGTATTAATGTTGCTACAACTGGTGTATTATTTAATAAACCGGCAATAAAACCTGAAATACCGGTTATAAAGCCAACTTGTCTATAATGATTTGACCCTGTAATATCAGCAATTTTTCTACCTAATACCTGTATTATGCCTGTTTCTTGTATACCTGCACTTATAATAAACATTGCTAAAACAGTTATTGTGGCTTTATTTGCAAAGCCTGATATTGCTTCTTCAGGAGTAATGTGAGTCCATCTGTTAAATATAATTAAAACAACAGGCACTGATAATGCAATAATATCTACATTAATTGGTTCGAAAAAAAACATTAACATTAATACAACTATTATTATCAGCATTACTATCATACTAATATCTAAAGTAACATTAGACATTTGATTGATATTTTGCTGTTGAGCGTTAATTGTTGGTGTAAATAAAATTAAACACAAAATTAATACAAAAAAAATATATTTCTTATTCACCATCAATATAACACCCCCTATTATATTTTTTGTTTTTATTAATTTAAATGTTTACTATGATCATTATACTTTGCTCGACTACCACCAATTAACTTTGGTCTTGTTCTAGCTAAAGTTAAATTTGCATCACCGATTTTTTTAATATCTATCCTAACAGGAACAGCAACATGTTTTAAATGCATACCAATCAATGTATCACCAATATCTATTCCTGCATGGCCAGAGATTTTTTCAACCATAACTGGATTATCAAATAATTTATACGCTGCAGTAGCTAGTGATCCTCCAGCTTTTTTATGAGGTATTGCATTAACAATATCTAAATTATACTTTAAAGCACATTCCCTTTCTACTACTAAAGCTCTATTTAAATGTTCACAACACTGAACAGCTAAAAAGATTTCATTTTCCTTTATTATTGGTAAAATACCATTTATAATCTTTTCACCTAACTTAGGATTAGATGCAGTACCTATCTTGTTACCAGTGATCTCACTTGTACTACCACCTAAAACGAAAATATCACCTTTTAATAGATTTACTATATCCAATAATTCACTCACAGCTTGTTCTGTATCATTAACAATTTGATCTATATTTTGACTCATTATATTACCTCCTTTTTATTACTATTCCACTTTATATTTTAACTTCTCAAACCAATATTTTCAAGATATATTACTCCGAAAAATTTCTAAGAGCTTTACCATCTAAATAATCAAATTTTGATCCTTGTTTAAAATCTATTTTTTCCATCTTATTTAAAATAAGTTGATGGATTTGTGCCCAATGTTTATCCCAATTTACAAAAAGTGTTTCATCTTCAGGTGCTCTTCCCAATAATCGTTGAACTGCAATTTCAGGTGATAAATATTGCAAAAATGTTATTACTTTATCAATATATTCTTCCTTGTCTTCAATTTCTATTTCACCATCTTCATATTGCTTTGCAAAAACAGTGTTTTCTCTAATATATAAGGCATGAAGTTTAATATTATCAACTTTTAAAGCAGATAAAATTTTAGCATTCTCTATAACATCATCAATATCATCACCAGGTAAATTTAATATTAAATGTGCTCCCACACTTACATTATACTTATGAGCACTCATAACAGCATCAATAAATTCAGCTAAGGTATGTTGTCTATTAATATTTTTTAAAGTGTGATAGTTAACAGTTTGCAATCCTAATTCAATACTTAAATTAATATTTAAATCATTGTCTTTTATAAATTCAGTTAATTCTTTTAAATATTGTTCACTAATACAATCTGGACGGGTTGAAAAACAAACTTCTACTACATCCTCTACTGATGCAGCTTCTTTTATGTATTTTTTTAACATTTCTAATGGTAAATAGGTATTACTAAAATTTTGAAAGTAAGCTATAAATTTTTCGGCATTATATTTTTCTGAAATATCATCTTTTAATCCTTCAAGTTGTTCTACAACAGTTCTCTCATGTTCTGTATTTTCAAAAACAGCACCAGTTTCTCCACAATAAAAGCATCCTCTATTATCAAGATTACCATCTCTATTAGGACAGTTGACTTCAACATTTACTGGTATTTTGTATGTTTTAAC
>JBEPXG010000108.1:0-5786 GCA_041642015.1 Halanaerobiales bacterium | reverse complement strand
TTTCAACAACAATGGCATGCATACTAATATCTTCGGTTTTGATTTTTCCTAAAACCTTTGGCCAGAATTTTTTTACTTGATGTAAATCAAGTGTTTTAGAATCATCAACTTCATTTACTTGTTTGATTTCTCTTTTTTCTTCTTGTTTATCTGAGGTTTCTTCTACCTTTATTTCAGTTTGATTTTCTATTTCATTTTCTTTATTTTCCACTCTTTTTTCTACCTTTGTATTTATCTTAACATTTTTAATTATTTCTTCAAGTTTATTCACTTTATTTTTTAGAGTTTCTACTTCTTTTAGTAGATTATTTTCTTGTATTTTATCTGAAAGTTTAAATACTCCGACCTCTAAATTTATTCTACTGTTACCACCTAATGATATCTCTCTTTTTATTTCATTAATAATATTATCAATATTGGTTAGCTGATTTAAACTAAATTCTTTAGTTAACCCATCCATTTCTTTTAGTCTCTCTTTTGGAAGTTTAACTAAGTTAGTTTTAATACCACACTCTTTTATTAATAAAAGTTGGTTGATATATTCTTTTAGATCTTCTAAAAACCTATCTACATCTTTTCCTTCATTTAATATCTCATTTACTAATTCAACTGCATCTTTTGTATTGTTATTATTTATTAATGTCATAAAATCTTTTAGTTCGTCTCCAGAAGTCTTTCCAAGCATTTCTTCAATTATTTCGGTATTTATCTTCTCTCCAGTATATGAAATAGCTTGGTCTAAGATACTTAAAGCATCTCTTAGCCCTCCCTGTGAACTTCGTGCAATTAGGTTAAGAGCAGCAGTTTCATACTCTAAATCTTCTTTTTTGCAGATTTTTTCAAGATGATTTTCGATCTCTTTTTCAGAGATTAATGAAAAATCAAATCTTTGACATCTAGACATTATTGTTGGAATTACTTTATGTGGTTCAGTTGTTGCTAAAACAAAGATTACATTTCCAGGTGGTTCTTCTAAGGTTTTTAACAGTGCATTAAATGCACCAGTTGTTAACATATGTACTTCATCAATTATATATACTTTATATTTGCCTTCACTAGGGTAGAATTTGACTTTTTCCCTTAGTTCTCTAATCTCATCAATTCCTCTATTTGAAGCTGCATCAATCTCAATAACATCGATTGAATTACCAGATTTAATTCTTTTGCAAGAATCACAGACACCACAAGGTTCATCACTAGTATCATCCTGGCAGTTAACTGCCATAGCTAATACTTTTGCTGTAGATGTTTTACCAGTCCCCCTAGGACCAGCAAATAGGTAGGCATGAGAAATCCTATCATTTTCAATAGCATTTAATAAAGTTTGGGTTACTGCTGGTTGACCAATTATTTCACTAAATTTTTGTGGTCTGTACTTTCTATACAGAGATAAGGAAGGCATATAGTTAAATCACCACTTTTTTTATGATATTATAAAAAATTGGCCGTACACCGGCTTCGAATTTCCTTTCCCAGGCGTTACCCTAGTAGTTAGCTCAAACCAGGCTACCTTGCGGCACATGGAGACATTTACTTACCGCTGCTTCCTCCCGGACCTGACGGGGTTCGTAAAGCTCCATTGCGCAAGACCCGATCATCATCGCCACTTTCCAGGGCCAGACCCTAAAAAAGCAAACCCTCAGCTCGGCGTCAATCCTGCTATAGCGGATTGCAGGTTACAGGGTACCGCTACCCCCCCATTTAGTACGACCAAATGTTTTGTCATTGATTAAAATATAATGGCGGAGAGGAAGGGATTCGAACCCTTGGTAGGTGAAAGCCTACACTCGCTTTCCAGGCGAGCCCCTTAAGCCAGACTCGGACACCTCTCCATGCTTAATTTATACTAAATATTATTTTTTCCTTGAAGGTAATTTTAAAAACTATTATAACTTAGCTTTTATATATACTATGACCTCCAAGCTTTTATTATTATAATATATATAAGTTGATAAGTAAAGAGTTGATTTTGAATTATTCCATTAAATTCTTTCTAATTTATATATTTGGCGGAAGGAGAGGGATTTGAACCCCCGAGACATAAGATGTCTACTTGATTTCGAGTCAAGCGGTTTCAGCCAGACTCACCCATCCTTCCTTTTTCTTAATTTTTTAAAAAAATCTTTTAAAAGTATTTTGCTTTCTTTGGCCATTATTCCTGAGACAACCTCTAATTGATGATTAAGTTCTTCATTTTGTAATACATCTATTAAGGTACCAAAAGCACCATCTTTATCACTTTTAGCACCATATACTAACCTTTTTATCCTAGCTTTTTGAATTGCACCGGCACACATTATACATGGTTCTACAGTAACATATATACTGCATTCTTCTAAACGCCAGTCTTTTAAGTTTTTAGCTGCTTTTTTTATCGCTATTATTTCAGCATGTGCAGTAGGATCTTGTTTTTTTTCTCTTTGATTATATCCTCTACCAATTATTTCACCATTACACACTACTACTGCCCCAATTGGTACTTCATCAATTTTATATGCTTTTTTTGCTTCAATTAAAGCCTGTTTCATAAAATAGTTGTCATCATACATATTTTTTTCTCCTTTTAATATATCCTATGGTACATATAAATTTTAACGTTAGAATGAATGGATGTCAATATTTTTAACTAATAGAATTGTATTAACTTTATTCTTTTTACATATTTATAATTAAGTAATCATCTATTACCTCCTTTATTATAGATATAGAACAAAGTAATATTAAAATCTTGACAACTATATTCCTATATGGTAATATTCTAATTAGGTGGTGATTATATGGATGAAAGACTCTATGAAGCAAGAGAAAAAATCATGAAGTCTCTTGCTAATAAGTACAGATTAAAAATTGTCGATACTCTAGGTGAAAATGATAAAATGTGTGTTTCAGATTTAGAAGAAGAACTTAGCTTAAATCAATCATCAGTATCAAAACACTTAAGTATTTTAAAGTCTGCTGGTGTTGTTCAATCAAAAAAAGAAGGTTTAAAGGTTTACTATACTCTTAAAACCCCTTGTATTATAAATTACTTTACATGTGTTGACAATGTAATCAAAAGTGATCTTAGTGATAGAATGAATATATTAAATAACAAATAAACAATTAAAGTTGAGGTGAAAATATTGAGTAAAAGAAATAAATTACTATTATACATAGCTGTTTTTCTTGCAGCCTTCTATATACCTATCAGTAATCCAAAACTACAACAAGCCATTATTGAATCATTTTATATGGTCAAAGAATATGCTCAAGAACATGTTTTATTCTGTCTTATACCAGCATTTTTTATTGCTGGTGCAATAGCAAACTTTATATCCAAGAATGCAGTTTTAAAGTACTTTGGTAGTGAAGCAAAAAAATGGGTTTCATACTCTGTTGCTTCAGTATCTGGAACAATACTTGCTGTTTGTTCATGTACAGTATTGCCACTTTTCGCAGGAATCTATAAAAAAGGAGCTGGGATTGGACCTGCTACAGCCTTTCTATATTCAGGTCCTGCTATAAATGTATTAGCAATTATTTTAACTGCTCGTGTCTTGGGATGGCAGTTAGGATTAGCCAGAGCTGTTGGTGCAATAGTATTTGCTATTATAATAGGTATCCTAATGGCGATTATCTTTAGAAAAGATGATAAGGAAAGATTAAAGGGAGACCTTGTTATGGGAAGTTCTGAAGATGATCAAAGATCAGGATTACAAAATATTATTTACTTTGCGACCTTAGTATTAATTTTAATCTTTGCTGCCTGGGCAAAACCAAGTAGTAATACAGGATTCTGGATGTTTATCTATAATATAAAATGGCCGATTACAATTGCCTTATTAATAATTCTTGCAGTTATTTTAAAACGTTGGTTTGATAAAAATGAGCTAACTGAATGGATAGATTCAACCTGGGACTTTGCACAACAAATTCTACCACTTTTATTTGCAGGTGTTCTTATTGCTGGATTTTTAATGGGAAGGCCGGGAAGTGAAGCTGGTATAATTCCAGCTAGTTGGATCTCAAGGTTTGTTGGAGGTAATTCAATTATAGCAAACTTTACAGCTTCCATCTTAGGTGCTTTTATGTACTTTGCTACTTTAACAGAAATTCCAATCCTGCAAGGATTAATGGGACTTGGCATGGGTAAAGGACCTGCTTTAGCATTACTTTTAGCAGGACCTGCACTAAGTTTACCAAATATGTTAGTAATAAGAAGTGTGTTAGGAACTAAAAAAACTTTGGTGTTTATCAGTTTAGTTGTTGTAATGGCAACATTTAGTGGATTTGTTTATGGAACATTTGTGGTATAAACTATATATATTAAATAAAAACTAAGGAGGAGATTTTAATGATTAAGATTGAAATATTTGGTACAGGGTGTACAAGCTGTAGGAAAACAGAAGCACATATAAGAAATATTGTTGCTGAATTAGATTTAGATGCAGAAATAGTTAAAGTTGAAGATATGGATGAAATTACTGAGAGAGGTATTATGTTAACCCCAGCAGTTGCTGTTGATGGAGAAATTAAAGTATCAGGTACAGTTCCTCCTGAAACAGAAATCCTTAAATGGTTTGAGTAATTAAATTAAAATCAAAATTAAAGATTAGTACATTATAAAGTGGTGGGGAAATCCCCACCACTTTTATGTTTAAAAACTATTTAGTTATAATTAATCTTTTAATTTATTATATTTTATTAATTTTTGGTTGGAAACCAATGTCTAGTATTATTTGCAATCTTGACCAATCCTAACATAACAGGTACTTCTACTAAAACTCCAACCACTGTTGCTAGAGCTGCTCCTGATCCAATACCAAAGATTGAAATCGCAGTTGCAACTGCCAATTCAAAGAAATTACTTGCCCCTATCATAGCTGCAGGTGCAGCTACAGAGTGTTCAATCTTCCATAATTTCGCCCATCCATAAGCAATTGTAAAGATGAAAAATGTTTGGATGATTAATGGTATAGCGATTAGTAAGATATGTATTGGATTATTTACAATAACATCACCTTGAAATGAGAATAAAATTATTAAAGTAGCTAATAAACCAATTATAGTAAAGTTACTTAACTTTTCTAAAAATACATTTTCAAACCACTCTATACCTTTTGTCTTAATTAAATATCTTCTGGAAAAATATCCGGCTGCTAAAGGTACTACAATATATAATAAAACTGATAATAATATTGTATTCCAGGGTACAACAAGTTCATTTAAGCCTAATAAAAACATAACTAAAGGTGCATAAGCAAATACTAACACTAAGTCATTTACTGATACCTGTATTAATGTATAAGCAGGATCTCCATCTGTAAGATAACTCCAGACAAATACCATAGCTGTGCAAGGGGCTGAGCCTAGAAGTATTGCTCCTGCTACATATTGAACACCTAAATCTGCTGGAATAAAGTTTTGAAATATTACTTGAATAAAAAGCCATGCGAAAAAGAACATTGTAAAGGGTTTAATAATCCAGTTTGTAACTAACGTTACAGTTAAACCCTTTGGCCTTTTCCCAGCTTCAATTATGCTATCAAAGTTAATTTCCACCATCATAGGATAAATCATAAACCAGATTAATATTGCTACAGGAATTGAAACTTGTGCATATTCCCACTGACTTAATGTATTGGGAAAAGCTGGCCAAAATCTTCCGATTAAAACTCCTGCAACTATACAAAGTGCTACCCATACAGTAAGATATTTTTCAAAAACATTTAACCCTTGGTCTTCTGTTTGTTTAATATCCTTTTCAGTATTTTTCATAAAACATACCTCCTATTATATATATTTAT
>JBEPXG010000107.1:0-5847 GCA_041642015.1 Halanaerobiales bacterium | reverse complement strand
ACATATGATGAGTTTCGCAATAAGGGTATGGTAGGTTGTGAGGACTGTTATGAAACTTTTGATGAAAAATTATCTCCATTAATTAAAAGAATTCATGGTAGTAACAGACATGTTGGTAAAATACCCAATGATGAAGATAAGTATATAAAGATAAGACGAGATATAAAGGAATTAAAAAAAGAAATGGAAAAAGTAATTGAAAAAGAAAATTTTGAAAGAGCAGCTGAACTAAGAGATGAGATATATGCTTTGGAGAAAAAAATAGGGAGTGAGTAAATTATGTTCAATGATAAAAAAATATCATTGAGTAGTTGGATAAAACAAAAAGGAAATGAAGATGATATTATTCTAAGTAGTAGAATTAGATTAGCAAGAAATATTAAAAGAATGCCTTTCCCAGGCCAATCTTCAAATGAACAATTAAATAAAGTTGTAAATATCATGAAAGAAATTTTATTAGATAAAGAGTTTAAAATAAATAATGAAATATATGATTTTAACTATATTGAAATCAATAATATTTCTCCTATTGAAAAGATGATGTTTGTAGAAAAGAATATAAGTAGCCCCCATTTTGTTAAAAATGGTTTTGGTAAAATATTATTCTTTGATAGGGATGAAAAGATAAATATTATGGTTAATGAAGAAGATCATTTAAGAATACAAGTCTTATTATCTGGCCTTCAAATTAAAGAAGGTTGGGAGATTGCCAATAATATTGATGATATTATAGAAAAAGAAACTGATTATGCATTTTCTGAAAACTGGGGATATTTATCGGCATGTCCTACTAATATTGGCACTGGACTGAGAGCATCTGTAATGGTTCATATACCTGGATTGAAATTAAGTAATAATATTAATAAATTATTTGAAGTTGTAGGCAAGTTAGGTCTTACTGTTCGAGGAATTTATGGTGAAGGAAGTGAATCCTCAGGAAATATTTATCAGATTTCAAATCAAATTACCTTAGGTAGTTCTGAAGAAGATATAATAGAAAATCTAGAAAGTGTAACTAAACAAGTTATATCCCAAGAAAAAAATGCAAGAAAACGATTGTTAAAAGAACAAGAAACATTTATAAAAGATAAAATTATGCGTTCATTTGGGAAATTAAAATATGCTTACAGTTTATCAACAAGTGAAGCTATGGAACTATTATCTTATGTTAAATTAGGTATAGAGTTAGGATTATTAAAAGAGATAGATTCATTATTACTAAAAAAACTTTTAATCATTATACGACCAGCTCACCTTCAAAGTTTATTGGGGGAAAATATTAGTTCGGCGAAAAGAGATATAAAAAGAGCCGAATTAATACAGGCTGAACTAAATGGTAAGGGAGGAAAAATATAATGTTTGGTAAATTTACAGAAAGAGCTAGACGAGTAATTGCAATGGCAGAATCTGAAGCAAAAAAACTAAACCACAATTATGTGGGAACAGAACATATTCTGTTAGGACTTGTAAAAGAAAAAAAAGGGATAGCAGGTAAAGTTCTGTCTGATAAAGCAAACTTGCAAGAAAATCAAATTATAAATGTTATAAAAAATATAATTGGACAAGGGAAAAATAAAGTAGAGGGTACAGTCGGATTAACCCCTCGCAGTAAAAAAGTATTAAATTTATCTATGGAACAAGCTAGAAAATTAGATCACAACTATATAGGAACTGAGCATATTCTTTTAGGATTGATAACTGAAGGTGAAGGTGTTGCAGTAAGAATATTACAAGAACTTGGAGTAAATTTAGAAGATGTAAAAAGAGAAATCATGGAGATATTAAAAGAAAGCAATCAGGGTTCTAAAAAGCAACAAGAAAGTGATACACCTGAGTTAGATAAATATAGTAGAGATTTAACAGAAATGGCTTCAGAAGATAAACTGGATCCAGTTATAGGTAGGGAAAAAGAAATTGAACGTGTTATTCAAGTATTAAGTCGTAGAACAAAGAATAATCCTGTATTAATAGGTGAGCCTGGAGTAGGTAAAACAGCTATTGTCGAAGGATTAGCTAAAAGTATTGTAGATGAAAATGTACCAGAGATACTAATTGATAAAAGAGTTGTTTCTCTGGATTTAAGTTCATTAGTTGCAGGTTCAAAGTATAGAGGTGAGTTTGAACAAAGATTAAAGGCATTAATGTCTGAGATAGTTGAAAATGGTGATATAATATTATTTATAGATGAGATGCACACATTAGTAGGAGCAGGTGCTGCAGAAGGTGCAATTGATGCAGCAAATATCCTAAAACCAGCTTTAGCCAGAGGTGAACTACAGGCTATTGGAGCTACAACATTGGATGAATATAGAAAATATATTGAAAAAGATGCAGCATTAGAAAGAAGATTTCAATCAATTATGGTAGGAGAAAATTCAGAAGAACAATCAATTGAAATATTAAAAGGACTAAGAGATGCATATGAAGCTCATCATAAAGTAAAAATATCAGATCAAGCAATTAAAGCAGCTGTTAAATTATCACACAGATATATTGCAGACAGATTTTTACCAGATAAAGCAATTGATTTAATGGATGAAGCGGCATCAAGAGTTCGCTTAAGAAATAATACTAGACCAGATGAATTAAGAGATATTAATGAGAGAATTGATGAACTTGAAAAAGAAAAAGAAGCGGCAGTTAAAAATCAAGAATTTGAAAAAGCTGCTAGACTTAGAGATGAAGAAAATGAGTTAAAAAAAGAACTTCAAGAAATTAAAGATGACTGGAAACAAAAAAAGGGAATTAATGATACAGTAGTAAAAGAAGAGGATATTGCTCAAATAGTATCAAGTTGGACTGGTATACCAGTTACAAAATTAGAGGAGACAGAAACTAAGAAACTCTTAAAATTAGAAGAACATTTACACAAAAGAGTTGTTGGTCAAGATGAAGCAATAAAAGCTGTATCTCAAGCTGTCAGAAGAGCAAGGGCTGGATTAAAAGATCCTAAACGTCCTATTGGTTCATTTATATTTTTAGGTCCTACAGGTGTTGGTAAAACTGAACTTGCTCGTACTCTTGCAGAAGCAATGTTTGATGATGAAGATGCCATGATTAGAATTGATATGTCTGAATATATGGAAAAACATTCAGTATCAAGATTGGTAGGTTCTCCTCCTGGGTATGTTGGACATGAAGAAGGAGGTCAATTAACAGAACCAGTCCGAAGAAGACCTTATTCTGTAATATTGTTTGATGAAATTGAAAAAGCTCATCCAGAAGTATTTAATATCTTATTGCAGATATTAGATGATGGTGCATTAACTGATTCTCATGGAAGAAAAGTTGATTTTAAAAATACTGTTGTAATTATGACTTCTAATGTTGGTGCAAGTTATATTAAAAAACAATCACAATTAGGTTTTACAGCTGAAAAAGATGAGCGACAAGAGTATGAGAACATGAAAGATAATGTAATAACAAAGCTTAGAGATACATTTAGGCCAGAGTTTTTAAATAGAATAGATGAAACAATAGTATTTCATTCACTTAATAAAAATCATATTACTGATATTATAGAAATTATGATTAGGGAACTGAAAGATAGATTAAAAAATAAGGAAATAGATATTGAAATTACTGAAGATGCTAAAATGAAATTAATTGATGAAGGATATGATGAGGAATTTGGTGCAAGACCTTTAAGAAGAGCTATACAAAGGTTAGTTGAAAATAAGTTATCTGAGCATATATTAAGTGGTAAAATAAATGAAGGCGATAAAGTAACAGTAGATAAAAAAGACGATGAACTTGTTTTTGATAAAGTTAAATAAAGCTAAAATGAACCCAGCAATTCCGCTGGGTTCTTATCTTGTAATAATGGCTTAAAAATGGTATAATTGTATTAATTGTAAAAACTCAAATTATTATAAACTGGAGAATTGTAATGGCAAAAAACAAAAAAAGATTTGTTTGTCAAAATTGTGGATATAAAACTGAAAATTGGATGGGAAAATGTTCAAATTGTGGTGAATGGAATACCATTGAAGAGGTAAATTTTGATAAAAACACAGATAATGATGATTTAGATATTAATAGTATTGAAATTCCTAAAATTGAATCACTTGCAGATATTACAGGATCCCAAAAAAATCGCATACCAACATCTTTATCAGAATTTGATAGAGTCTTGGGGGGCGGTATTGTTGAAGGATCCTTGATTTTAATTGGAGGTTCTCCGGGAATTGGTAAATCCACCTTGATTTTGCAGGTGGCTTTCCTTTTGGCTAATCAAGACAAAAAAGTTTTGTATATTACTGGAGAAGAATCTATAAATCAAGTAAAAATGAGAGCAGAAAGATTAAATGCAGTACATAATAATATTTTTATATTATCAGAAATCAACTATCTAAAGATTAAATCAGTTATTAATCACAATGATTATGACTTAGTTATAATTGATTCTATACAAACTGTAAAACATCCAGATATTGATTCTTCAGCAGGTAGTATAACTCAAATAAAAGAAGTATCTTCAAATCTATTTAGAACTGCAAAAGAATCTAATTTACCTATCATTATAATAGGTCATATAACTAAAGAGGGAAACCTTGCTGGGCCAAAGGTTTTAGAACATATTGTCGATACAGTGATTCAGATGGAGGGTGACCAAAACTATTCTTATAGAATTGTCAGAGGATTAAAAAATAGATTTGGTTCAACTGATGAAATGGGTATTTTTAGAATGAAAAGAAAAGGTTTAGAGGAAGTTAAGAATCCTTCACAAATTTTTATAAATGAACGACCTGAGAATGCAAGTGGATCAATAATAGTACCGATAATGGATGGTAATAGAGTTATTTTAATTGAGATTCAGGCATTAGTTACTGATAGTGCTTATTCAACACCACAGAGATTAACTACAGGAATAAATAAGAAAAGATTATCCATTCTTTTAGCAGTTTTAGAAAAAAAGCTTGGATTCAATTTTAAAGCAAGTGATGTTCATGTTAACATTACTGGTGGACTATATGCCAATGAACCAGCTATTGATTTAGGAATAGTTTTTTCTGTTATTTCAAGCTTTAACGACTTTCCTGTAGATTCCAAAACTGCTGTTTTAGGAGAAGTTGGTTTAACAGGTGAAATAAGAGCGATTAACTTGTTTGATAAAAGAATAAACGAATTAAAAAAGTTAGGATTTAAAAATATTGTAGTACCTTCTGGTAATATCAATAATAGAGAGTTTGATCCCACTTTGAATATATTAGAATTAAAAAATTTAAATGAGGCATTAGATCTATTTTTTAATTATTAATATAATAGCATTACTATATTATTATAATAAGGAGGCTGTCCTGTGAAAGATCATGAAGAATGGTTAAATGAAGTATTAGAATTAATAGCTCCCGGAACTCAGTTTAGAGAAGGACTTGAAAACATATTAAGAGCAAAAACCGGTGGATTGATTATCTTAACAGAAAATGATGATGTTATTAGAGATCTAGTGGATGGTGGTTTTAAAATTGATGCAAAATTAACTTCGACCAGTCTTTATGAACTCGCAAAGATGGATGGAGCAATAGTGTTAGATCAATCTGCAGAGAATATTTTATTTGCTAATGCATTATTAATACCTGATCCTTCGATTAGTTCTAGCGAAACCGGTGCTAGGCACAGAACAGCTGAAAGAGTTGCTAAACAAACATCTGATTTGGTAATTGCAATTTCTGAACGTAGGGATATTATAACATTATATAAAAACGAGAAAAAACATGTTCTTGAAGATATTAGGGTAGTGTTATCTAAAGCTAATCAAGCGGTTCAAACATTAGAAAAATATAGAAAAGTTTTTGATCAAACACTTATTAATTTAAGTGCTTTAGAATTTGAAAATTTAGTTAC
>JBEPXG010000106.1:0-5855 GCA_041642015.1 Halanaerobiales bacterium | reverse complement strand
GATAAAAAAAATAGCCCCGAAGGGCTATTTTTATAACATATCTTATTTTTTTGTTTCTACTTATTTTTTCCTTTAGCTTTACCTTTATTACTTTTTCCTTTATCTTTATTTTGTGCATTATTTTTATTTTGTTGAGCTATTTGATTATTATTATTATTTTGTTCTTGATTTTGTACTTCTTCTTTATTTTTATTTCTATTTTCAATCTTTTCATCTAAAAATTCTTGGATCATACCTGAAAGGTCTTGTCCTGTCCAATCTTCATTTTCAGGATCATTTTTGAATTCTTCTATTTTTGTAGAAAGTTCTTGACCAAGGCTATCAATATCAGCTTCTTCTCCATCTTCAATATCTAAACTTTCCATTGCAGATAATATTGCCTCTCGATCAACTTCATCTAGACTATTATAAATCTCACTTAATTCTTCTTTTAGCATTTCCTCTTGTTCTTCTGTTAAATCACCTAGGTCATATTCGCTAAAATCAATATCTTCGAAACTATCAGTTTCTTCTTGAGCAAATACAGTTGGAACTAATAATAGTACTAATACTAATGTTAAAGATAACACTTTTAATTTTTTATTTCTCATCTTTTTGTTCCTCCCTTTTTGATAATATAATATTAATCAATAGACTTATTAAACAAAAAAAGCCTATTGACTCAAGGGCCATAGACTTTATCATATGGTAGCTAGACTATCTTATATTAAATAAGACCCTCGGCTTTGCGTCCCAAATTCACATTTGGTTTGCCTTTTTCATTCAATATTTACTTTTATATTGTATTTAAATAATACCATAAGGTAGATTATTTATCAACCTATTAACAAAAATTATACCTTTCTAAAAGTATCACTTCTAATTATAATCTAAATAATATATATAAGTTTAAAATACAATCCCCTTGGTATATTCTGTTGTGGGCCTTGAAATTACATTTTGTGGTATCCCTTTTTGAACAATCTTACCATTTTTTAATATGATTAGTTCATCTGCAAGTGATAAAGCATCTTGTTTGTCATGAGATACTATAATTGTTGTAATATTGATTTTTGATATTATTTTACTTAATTTATTTCTAATATTATGTTTTAAATTAGTATCTAAATTACTAAATGGTTCATCTAATAAAAGAATCTTAGGTTCTGTAACAATCGCTCTTGCTAGTGCAGTCCTTTGTTGTTGACCTCCGCTTATTTGGTGAGGGTATTTGTCTTTATAATCTAATAATTCAACTAACTTTAATGTATTTATAATCTTTTTATCTCTTATATCTTTTTTTAAATCACTTATTCCAAATTTGATATTTTCATAAACTGTCATATGGGGAAAAAGCGCATAATCTTGAAAAACCATACCAACTTTTCTGTTTTCTGGAGGAATAAAAGTTTTTTTCCCATTCATAATTTTTTTATCAATATATATTTCACCTTTACTAGGTTTTTCCAATCCTGCAATTAATCTTAGTATTGTACTTTTGCCACTACCACTCTCACCTAAAATGCTAAGAGTTTTTCCATTTTTTATAGACAAATTAAATTTATCAAGGATGTTATTTTCATTTTTATTATAATAAAATTTAATATCTTTCATTTCTAAATACATTTTTTATCCTTTTCCTTTCTTTTTAAAAGAAGTCAATGCATAGACCAAACTTACACTAACTATTATTAATATTAAGGATAATATCGCGGATTCATGAATCATCTCATCATTTGCATATTCAAAAGCTCTTGTTGCTAATGTATTAAAATTAAACGGTCTTAAAATCAGGGTTAGGGGCAGTTCCTTTAATATCTCTATACTAACTAGTAAAAAACCACTTAATAAAGAGGGTTTCAACATTGGAAGATCTACCTTTAAAAAAGTTTCAGTTATAGATTTACCTAGGGTTCGAGATGCTTCAAAATAATTTGAACCAATCTTTTGAAATCCAGATTCAACAGAGTTAAAACCAATTGCTAAAAATCTTATAAAATATGCAAAGATTAGCATAAAAATTGTAGTACTTAAAATTAAACCACTATCATAACTAGTAATCATATTAACTAAAGAATCGAGTTTAAGAAAAAATATCATAACTCCTACTGCAATAACAGCACCTGGTATTGAATAACCCATAATTGCAATCCTAGCATAATTTTTTGTTAAAAAATCATTATTAATTCTTACTGTATTAGCAATAATTATAGCTGCTATTATAATCAAAGCAGAACCAACTAGACTTACACCAACAGAATTAAATAAGGTACTTATAATATTAAGTTCTCCAATATTTCCATAACTAATTATACTCCAGTAGATTAGCTGTGCTACTGGAATCAAAAATCCTATTGTAAAAATGGTTGCGGGAAATAAAAACATTGCCCAACTTTTTAATCCCTTTAATCTGTAAGGTTTTAAAGGTTTAACATTTGTACTGCTGTAACTATATTTTTTATCTCCTCTTGAAACTCTTTCTACTAATAAAACTAAAAATACAAAAGCCATTAAATAAGCAGATAATCTTATAGCTGAGTTAATATCTCCTAAAGCAAACCAGGTTTGAAATATTGAGGTACTAAAAGTTGATATTCCAAAGTATTTTACAACTCCATAATCATTTAACACTTCTAAAACAACTATGGTTGCTCCTCCAACATAAGCCCCTCTACTTAAAGGTAACATGACTTTTGTAAATATTTCAAAAGGACCTTTACCTAATGTTTTAGAAACTTCAATAATAGAAGCCGATTGTTTTTTAAAAAATGCATTAGTAATTAAATAAACATAAGGATATAAAAAGATAGTATAAATAAATACTGCTCCAGGTAAATTCATTATATTTAATAAAGAAGGATCTAAAATAATAGATAGATTATTCCTAAAAAAAGTCTGTATAATTCCAGTATAATTTAATAAACCAACATAAGTATAACTCCCTATATAAGGAGGTATAGCAAGAGGGAGTATAAGAGCCCATTTGAAAAAATTTTTAAATTTAAAATCATATGCATTTACTATCCAGGCTAAGCTAACTCCAATTATAATACTAAATATTCCAGTGAACAAAGTTAAAATAAATGAATTAATAACATAGTCTTTTAGTAAGTATGTTTTTATATGTATCCAATTATCACTTGTTTCATTAAACAAACCTAAAAAGATGAAAATACTTGGTAATAATATTAATATTATTATAAGTAAACTTATCATCGACCATTTATTTTTTAGTCCAATTTTATTCAACATATATATTGCTCCTTAATAGACTATAGAACAGCCTAAAATTAGGCTGTTCTATATTTATATATCTTATTTCCAACCAACTTGATTAAATATCATATAAGCTTCTTTGTTATTTTCTCCAAGACTAGATAAGTTAATGTCTTGAGTTTCAAACTCACCCCATGATTTTAATAAGTCAGAAGGTTCAACTTCATTGTTAACTGGATATTCATAATTTGCTTTAGCAAACATCTTTTGAGCTTTATTGGAAGTTAAATATTCCATTAGTTTTACTGCATTTTCTTTGTTTTTAGCATATTTTGTTAGCCCTATACCACTTACATTAATATGGGTTTTTTCAGGAAAAAATATCTCTAGCTGTTTAGCTACTTTAACTTCTTCTTGGTTAGAAGAATTTAGCATTTTACCTAAGTAATATGTGTTCATTATGGCAATATCTCCCTGGCCTGCAGCAACTGCAGTAGCTTGAGCTCTATCATTTCCTTGAGGTTTTCTAGCCATATTTTCTACTATACCTTCAGCCCAATTCACAGCCCAATCTCTTCCATATAGCTCAATGAAAGATGCTAAAAGAGATTGATTATATATATTAGAAGAAGATCTTACTAATATTTTATCATCCCATTTTTGATCTGTTAAATCTTCATAGGATGTTAGATCATCTTCATTTATACGATCTTTGGCATAAACAATCACTCTACCTCTTACAGTTAGCCCAAACCAGTAATTTTCTTCATCCCTTAAGTTTTCAGGAACATTATTAAATAATACTTCACTTTCTACAGGTTGTAATAGCCCCATAGTTTTAGCTCTATGTAGACGACCTGCATCAGCTGTTATTAATAAATCAGCAGAAGTATCTTTACCTTCTCTTGATATTTTTTCTATTAATTCATCTGATCCACCTTTTAATACATTAACCGTAATTCCAGTATCTTCTTCAAATTCTTCTAATAATAGTTCATCCGTGTCATAATGTCTGTTAGTATAAAGATTTACCTCTCCTGCTGCTCCTACAACAGTTGTAAAGGATAAGATTAACAAAAATACAAATATAATATTAAATTTAATAAGTTTATTCATTTTTCCACTCCTTTTGATAATGATTTTCATTTTCAAGACTTATTATAATTAATCCTATCGTTTTTGTCAAGTATTTTCTATATAAATTGACATTTTTTACTATTTAAACTATTATTAACTTATATAATACTTATCAGAAAGGAAATTTAAATATGAATTTTAATATAAAACAATTTTTTATCTCAATATCATTTTTGCTTGATTTTATTGAAATTGATATATTGGATAAGATCACTAATCATGGAAAAAGAGTAGCCTATATAGCTACTAAAATAGGGGAAAACTACAACTTAAGTAATAAAGAACTATTTACACTTATGGGGTTTGCAATATTACATGATATTGGAGGGGTAAAAAACAAAGAAAAAGTTAGTAAAACTGAATTGGAAAAAATTAAAGATCACTGTATTATAGGTGAAAATACTATACAAAAATTTCCAATATTTAAAGATTATGATAATATAATTTTATACCACCATGAAAACTATAACGGCAGTGGTTTCTTTAGTAAATCAGGTGAAGCTATACCTCTTTTCTCTCAGATAATTTCATTAGCAGATTTCTTTGAATTAAATTATAAGCCAAATATTAGTAAGAGAGAACTTATAGAAAAAATTATAAATGAAAAAAATGTGAAATTTTCACCTAAACTATTAGATATACTTTGCTCTATTACAGAAAATAAAGCCTTTTGGTTAAACTTGCAAGACGAGTTTATACTAAAAGCAATAATAAATGAGACTCCTGATTATTATGAAGATTACTCTTATAGAGAACTTGAAAATTTAACAGGTATTTTTTCAGAAATAACTGATTCTAAATCTAAATATACAAAAAATCATTCTTCAAAGCTCAGTAAAAAAATAAATATAATGTGTGGACATTATAATTTTGGAATAGATAAAAAATATAAACTAATGACTGCTGCTAATTTACATGATATTGGAAAACTCGCAATCTCTAATGATATTTTAGATAAGCCAGGCAAATTATCATATGAAGAATATGAAGTTATTAAAACTCATAGTTTTTATACAAGGAAGGTATTAGAACCTATTGATAATTTTAAAGATATAAAGGAATGGGCTTCAAACCATCATGAAAAAAACGATGGGTCAGGTTATCCTTATGGATTTAAAAAAGAAGAACTGGACTTTCCATCTCAAATAATGTCAGCACTTGATATTTACCAAGCCCTTATAGAAAGTAGGCCTTATAGGGAAGCTTATAATCATAAAGATGCAGTAAAAATACTTTATAAAATGGTTGAAAACAATAAATTAAATGAGAAGATTGTTAATGATATATATTATCTATTTTCGTAACTCCTTTTCCTAAATATAATTCATATTTAAAGGTGTTTTTTTAGATTATTGATAAAAAAATACCAGCTTAGCTTTTATTAGCTAGCTGGTATTTTAGTTCATTTTTATATTTTTAATTTTATTGTAATACTAAATCTCCTGTTACAGTTGCTCCACCACTAATTTTAAATGTAGATTTTGCTTGTTCATTCTCAAAGTATACATTTCCTTCTACTGTAA
>JBEPXG010000105.1:0-5888 GCA_041642015.1 Halanaerobiales bacterium | reverse complement strand
AGCTCAGATAGGAAGAGATACAAATCAAGATCAAAGTACTGAAAAGACTACTCTTGTATTTGATAACAGTGGTGAAGTAGTTGTCAGTAGTACTAGAGGAGGTAAAGTTAAAGCTTCCTCAATTACCGGTTCTGCTGGAGCAGCTACTATAAATGGTACTGCTTCTACTGCAAAAGACACTGGGAATATACATGCTGTTTTAAACAATACAGATATATTAGGCACTCAAGCCTATTATAGCTCTAATTACTATGGTAGAGGTACAACAGTTGATCTTTATGCAGTTGCAAAACCTTATGTTGAAGCTGAAACAAGAAGTTATACTGGTTCAGTTCTAGGAAGTGTAGGTGCCTCAAAAGCAGAGGCTGTGTCAAACTTAGATATAGAAGCTTCAACTGATAAAAATACATATATAAAGGCACAGGACCTTAGTGTAATCGCAGAAAACAAGATAAGTAACTACTTTAACTCAGATGATAGTAAATTTAATGTTAGAAGTTATGCTGAAGGTGTTAGTGGTTCTGCTCTTTTAGGTGCTAATGCGGCTTTAAGTGATGCAGTTAATACTTCTACAGTCAAAAGTTTTATTGCATCTGATATTAATATAAATAAAGATGTTCAAATAATAGCAGATAATAAAAGCAAACAGATAGCAGAAGTAACTGGTATAACAGCTGGTGGTGCAGCAGTTGGATTTAATAAAGCAACAGCAAAATCAGATACATTAACAATAAGCGTTGTTGGTGATCTTAAGGTATTAAATAATCCTGAAACAGGTAATCGTGATATTAGTATTAATGATAACAATATAAATTTCATTATTGGTAATCGTTCATATAAAGGTAGTTTAACAGTTAAATCAAAAGGCGAATCTTTAAACTATGCTAAATCTAAATCAGGTAGTGGTGGTGTTATATCAGGTTCTGCCGCAGTTGCAGAAACTATAAATAATAATAAATCTATATCAGAAATAGCTAAAAATACAATTATAGGTAAAAATAGTACAGATCGTCCTGAACTAAATAATATAGAGAACTATAATGATGTATTAGCCTTTGAAGGTGATGATAGTTTAAATAACATTCTAAGATTACATGATGTAAATATAGAAGCATTACAAAACACTACTTTTGATACAAGTGCAAATAGTATAGAGGCAGCAGTGGCAGGAATGAGTGGAGCTAAATCTAAAAATACAGTTAACTCAATAGTAGAGGTAAACTTAGGTGAAAACTCTGCAATATTTACTTCAGAAAGTTATTGGCTTCCTTCTAAGATTACTATAAAAGCAGATAATATTATTAATCAAGCTGGTAGTGGTGATCCAAATGCAAAAGCATCAGCAGGTGGAGTAATCAATGGATCTGCAGCAGAAAGCATTACATATATAACTCAAGATACATCTATTAATATTAATGATAATGCTACACTTTTTGCTTATGGTAATCCCTATAATGTAAAAAATGGGGTTAGAATAAATGCTTATAATAGTCTAAGTACTGATGATGAAGCAATACTAACAACAGGTGGAGCAGTTGAATCTCCCTATGCTGAGTCTGTATTAATTGCTGGTAATGATAACCGTGATGAAGAAGATAGAGAATATGAAAATACTGATCATTATCTAAAAGCCAATGTTAATATTGGAAGTAATAGTAACTTAATTAGTTTTGGTAAAATTGAAACTGGTTCATATTCCACTGTTCAAAGTAATAATAATGCACTTGTCAAGGCTTATGGAGCATTAGGTTTTGCTGGAGGTAAAGCGTTATCCTTTATAGATAGTACTCAGAAAATAAATCTAGATCCTAATTCTTATCTCATGGCCTATAATAACATTAGTTTAAGGGCTGGCCAAAAGGGTGATGGTTCTGTAAACAACAGATTAAATAGCTCAGCACGGACAGATGTCTATAATAATACAGCAGTACCTTTATCAACAAGTATTGAATCCTTTAGTAGTATTGAAAATAATTCAGTTCTGAATTTATCTAATGAAACTGTTATTGATGGAGTTCAAGATGTATATTTAAGTTCTCAACTAGGTTCTACAACAGCAGAAGGATATGGTGAAGGACATAATCCTTATTTAGATTCTGTTGGTAGTAAAAAAACAGGTGGAGATAGTAAAAGATTTCTTTCAGCAAATATAACTGTTAATGGATTAGTTAATTCTGGAATATTTAATAATAAGAAAATCCATATCAAATCAGAAAATGATGTTGAATTAAATAACTTAAATGAAAATGTATATAATATTAAACATTTTAATCCATATAAAGAAGTTCAAGATCAGATAGATGATCTTAAAAATCAAAAAGAATGGGCTGAACAAAGAGAAGACCAGGTAGAAATAAGCAGACTGGAAGGTGAAATTGAAGTATTAGAGATGTTACAGAATATTTTACCAAATTCAGATAATCAATTAGCAATAGAAGTTAAAGATATGTTTAGTTCAGGCGGAAACATTACCGTTAATAGTAGAAATCTTTTGGGTAACGGAGAACTAACAGCCCAGGGAGGTCCTAAAATAGAGGTAATTAATGACACAACTTATCATCTTGTCTTAAATCAATTAGTTATACCTGATCGTGATACGGGAGGTAATATCTACCTAAATGGAGTAATAAATAATTATCTTCCAGAAACTAATATAAATTCTATAAATCCTGAACAGGATTCATTGATTACAATTGAAAATAGGAGTAATATTGGTGAAGCTTCAATATTTTTAAAGGATGGAGTTTTTAATCGTCGTGGATTACTTCAAATTTATAATAAAAAAGGCAGTCTAGCAATATTTGGTGAAGTAAGTGCAAAAGAAACAAAAATAAATATTCCTAATGGTGCAGTGATAATAAATAATCCTACTGGGATTTATAATATTGATGCAGATCCGATGGCAGCTTGGTACCCTTATGAAGGATTAACAAATGATGCAGATATTGCAGCCGAATATATAGCAAATTATATGGCTGATGGAGATGTGAATACTTGGTTGAGAGATCCCCTAGGTAAGATGGATAAATTAGAAAAAGAAGGTAAAACCTATGCAGAGGGTGGGGGTTATACAATAGTTTTTGGTAACAAGTTTCCGAATATACATGATTCAGATGCACAAGGAAGTAATGATATAGAACTATTTAAGAATTTCTGGATGGAAAAACTAAGTAAAAGATCTCTAAGTAAGACCATAAATAGTTATCCAACAGTTGAAAATAATGAACAAGTTGCACTTTCAGGTCAGGTTATAGGTATTAATGCTGATAAAATTAATATCAATGGTAAGATAAGAGCAGGTAGTCCTGTTGAATGGGATATCAATATTGATGCAAGTGTGGACCAATGGATTGCTGAACAAAATTCTTTTGGTAAGCTATTAGTTCCTGAAGAGTACTATGATTTAGGAGAAACAGTTGATGATAAGTATTATTTAGAATATGATTTTCGTAATAATCAGCTAGTCTTAGGAGATATTAATGCTAGTGGTGGAGGTTATCTATACCTTCATGGAGATATAGTAAGTACTAATCCAGCAGGAAGTATTGAGATTTTAAATGGACTTGGTAATGTTGAAATTGATAATCAAAGTAGCAAAAGATTATTAATTAATAATATAAATACTGGAACTACAGCTGAAGGTATGGTAAAAATAGTGGATACTTTAAAGGGAGAAACTAACTGGTATGTTAATACTCCAGGAGAAGAAATAAAACACTATTTTCTAGAAAGAACTTATAATACTGAAAGACCAGATACTCCAAAAAATTATATTACTCCTGGTAGCCTCAATTATTCTCCAAAAGATGGAATTCGTTATGAATGGACTAGGACTGCAACAATTAAAAGAGATCTTTTTGGTGAAGATGGTTATATTAGATTGATTTATGATACCAAAGATAAAGAAAGTGATTGGTTTTATGATTTTAGATCAACTATGAATGACTGGTACTGGTCAAATATATATGATGAAAATGCAAATGTAACTGATGGGCATTGGTTAAATCATTCTGAACTCTTTAGAACTGATCGGGGTAACAATAATATTTTTGAACAAAAAATAACAGGTCATGTTGAGAGTTATCAATATGGAGCTAAAATGATCACTGATGATGGTACAAGTTATCCTAGATATGGTAGTACTAATAGCGGTTTAATAGTTAATTTTTATGACTGGGAAAATAAAGGTCTTCCTGATGACGATACTTGGGAATATAGAATGCCTTCAGAAGCTACTATTAATGTTAAAAACAGCTTAAAAGCTGATAATGATATCCAGATAAACTTTGAGGGTAGTACAGGAGCTAATTTATTAATTAAATCAGATCCAGGACTAATAATCGGTGGTATTGTTGATAACATAAAAGGCGATACTGTAATTAGAACCTCATTAAATAGTAATGATAAATATGATGGTAGTATAACTCAACATAGTTCTGCAATAATAAATACTAACAACTTAGATATATTTGCTGATACAGGTATTGGTACAAACAGTCAGCCTATAAATATAAGTTTAAAAAATAATTCTAAATTAATAGGAGGAACACTTAAAGGTAATGTCAACATTTCAGCACCAAGGGATAATTTGAATGTAAAAATGATAGCTTCCTGGGATAATTCTAATGTAACACTAACAGCTGATGGAAATATAGTCAGTCATAATCCAAGAGCAGTTGTAGGAGGAGACATTACTTTAATAAGCAAGAATGGAGAAATAGGTTCAAATAGTAATAGTTTTAAAATTGATTCAAAAGGTAATCTTGAAGCAAAAGCGATGCATAATATAAATATAGAAGAAGTAAAAGGAAGCCTGGGAGGAGATCTAAGATTAAGTAGAGTTCATTCAACAATTGGTGATGTAAAATTAACTGTAAATAGTGGTAAGATTATTGATGCTGTTAGAAATAGAGAAGTTGATCTTGAAAAGCAGAGACAACTTGCTGATATGATCAAACAAAGACTTCATTTAACTGAAGAACATGGAGCATATGAAGATGCAGAAAATACTACATTAAATCCATTTTTACAAAGTACTAAAAAAGCATATGAACAGTACTGGAATCTTATTGATAAAGGTTATATTGATGAAAACGGAAATTACCAGTTAGAAACAGATGGTCTTGAATTTTACAAACCAAGGGTAGGAATGAATGCCTCTCAAACAGCTATTTTAGAATATACTAGAGAACGTTTAGATTCACATATTAGTATATTAGACAAAGTATTAGATGAAGGATGGCAGGATAAAAATCCTTTAACTGATAATGTTACATTTCAAACAGTTCTTAATGATAGTAAGTATAATAGCCAAACAAATATATTAAGAGAAAGAGCAGCCTGGAATGATGCAGAATTAGAATATCAGATAAATCAAAATGCTTTACTACCTGAATCAAATACTCAGTTAATCAGAGGAGATTTAAATATTTTAGGTGAAAATATATCCTTAAATGTTAGAGACGATATTGGTAAATTTAATGATCTACCTGTGGTTATAGATTTAAATTCAAATCAAGAATTATCTCAAGAGCAAGCAGCTGCTCTAGCAAGTGCACATTTACCAGGAGATATCATAATCACATATGATGAAAATGATAAAGCTGAGTTTATTAAAATTAATCAGGTAAGACCTGTATATGTAAATGGTAGAACAAAGATAAACTCAAAAAGTACAACAGGAGATACTTTTATAACCAATACAGAAGGCTCATTAAATATTGATAAAATAGATAGTTTAGGTGAGATTAGATTAATTGCAAGAGATAATATAACAAACTATAATTATACTGATAAAAACTATGTATTAAGATCTTTAAATGATTCAGCTATAGTTTTAGAAGCAGGTGAAGGAAATATAGGTACAAATGCAAATCCATTAACAATTG
>JBEPXG010000104.1:0-5899 GCA_041642015.1 Halanaerobiales bacterium | reverse complement strand
AACAAACAATTAGTAGTGATAATAATGATTTGATTGAAAAAAGAAATGAAATAATAAATATAGTTACTAATGATTTAAACAGCTTACATCAAATGTATCTATTACCTACAGGGGAGAGAAATTAAATGTATAAAAATATTTCAATTGTTTTAGTATTAATTATTATAGCTCTTGTAGCATACTATAGTTTTTATAGCGTTGAGCAAAAAATAGGTGTAATCAATATGGAAAAGTTATTAAATGAAAGTAGTAGAGCAAAACAGATGCAAAAAGAGTTAGAAGAAAGAGGAAAAGAGTTAGAAGAAAATTATCAAGGTGATAATGAAAATCCTGAAGAGGTAGAAAACCAGATTTATTTAGAGTTTTCTCAAGACAAACAGGAAATTGAGAATCAATTAAATCAAGAAATACAAACTGTATTAGATGAGATTAATAAAAATAATAAGTATTCTGTAATCCTTTATAAAAATAGAGTTTATCAGGGTGGAGAAGATATTACCGAAGAAGTAATTTCAAAGTTAGATCAAAAATTTAATGAGGTTGATCAAAATGAATAAAAATAAAGATTTTCCAAAAAGATATACAATTAAAGATCTTGTTAAGTTAGTTAATGGGAAATATGAAGGCAAACTTTCCACTGAACACTTGATTGAAGGGATTAGCAGTATTGAAGAAAATGATAAAAGTAAAATAACTTTTGCAGAAAACAAACATTTTTTAAGTAGAGCAGCTGATATGGCAAAAGGTGTTGTTTTAATAGATAATAGTATAGAAGATAGTAACATAGATAATGTAATAAAAGTAGATAATGTCAGACTAAGTTATGCCAAAATTGCTGAGAAGTTTAAATTTACTCCATATCATAATTCAGGAATACATAAATCAGCAGTTATTGAAGATAATGTAGCCTTAGGTAAAAATGTTTCTATAAATAGTAACGTATATATTGGTAAAAACACAGAAATTGGTGATAATACAGTTATAGCTCCTGGAGTAAAGATATCTGAGAATGTTGTAATAGGAAAAAATGTTGAAATTCATCCTAATGTAGTAATTGAATGTCATTCTGAGATTGGGGATAATGTTATAATTGAAGCATCTTCTGTTATTGGTTCGGAAGGTTATGGCTATATAACTAATGATGAAGGGGAACATTACCATATTCCACAGTTAGGAAATGTAGTTATAGAAGATAATGTTGAAATAGGATCTTGTGTAACTATTGACAGGGGAACTCAAAGTTCAACAGTAATTGGTAAAGGAACTAAAATTGACAATCAGGTACAAATTGGTCATAATGTAAAGGTAGGCCAAAACTGTCTATTAGTAGGACAGGTTGGTATTGCTGGAAGCTCTATTTTGGGTAACAATGTAATTTTAGCTGGTAGAGTAGGGATTGTTGACCATGTTGAATTAGGAGATAATGCAATTGTAGGTGCAGCAAGTATTGTTACTTCAGATATACCTGCCGATTCATTTTATTTAGGAAATCCTGCTCAGGATCGACTACAAGAACTTAAGGCAAGAGCTGTAAGAAATAAACTTCCTAATTATAGGAGAGAGTTGAACAAATTAAAAGATAAAGACCTCTAAACTTAATTGAGGGGATGAAGGTTTTGTCTAAAACAATTAATAAACAACATACAATTAAAGATACTGCTTTAATTGATGGGATTGGGCTACATTCTGGCAATGAAGTTAAGCTTAAGTTTAACCCAGCTCCTATTGATACTGGTATAGTATTTATGAGGACTGATCTAAAAGGTAGTCCCAAAATTAAGGCTAATGTAGATAATGTAATATCTACTAATAGATCTACTACTTTAGGTAATAAAAATAATGATATTCAAGTTCAGACTATAGAACATCTAATGGCAGCATTATACACATATCAGATCGATAATGTTATAATTGAAATTAATGGATCAGAATTACCTGCTTTAGATGGTAGTGCTAGAGTTTATGGTGAACTATTCGATAGTGTTGAGTTAAAAGAACAGTCTAAAAAAAGGAATGTAATAAAAGTTAAAAAAGGATTTTTTGTAAAAAATCAAAATTCCTATCTTGGAATTTTTCCTTATGATGGTTTTAAGATAAATTACTTAATTAAATATAATCATCCTTTGATTGGTACTCAATACTTTGAATATGAGTATAAAAAAGACACCTTTATAAAAGAGATTATGCCGGCCAGAACCTTTGGCTTTAAAAGCGAAGTTGAAAGTCTAAAAAAAGCCGGTTTAGCTTTAGGAGGTAGTCTTGATAATGCAGTACTCTTGACAAATGATAGTACTGAAAACACTTTAAGGTTCAAAGATGAGTTTGTTAGACATAAAGTATTAGATTTAATTGGTGATCTGTATTTAAATGGTCCAATTCAGTGTGAAGTGATTGCAATAAGGTCAGGACATTCTGATAACTATGAAATAAATAAAATGATAAAGAAAATAAAAAAATGATTTAATTTTTAATGGGGTGTATAAAAATGTATAATATAGAGGATATACTTGAAATTTTACCACATAGATATCCATTTTTATTAGTTGATAGAGTTGTTGAAATAATACCAGAAGAAAAGGTTACAGCAATAAAAAATGTAACATATAATGAAAACTTTTTCCAAGGTCATTACCCACAAAAACCGGTTATGCCTGGTGTATTAATCATCGAGGCTTTGGCACAAACCGGTGGGTTTTTAATGTTAAATACTGTTGATAAAACAGATGCCTTACCATATTTTGCTGGTATTGACAAAGCTAAATTTAGAAAGCCTGTACAACCAGGTGATCAATTAAAATTGATTTGTAGTGTTATAAAACTAAAGGGAAGAGTTGCAAAAGTAAAAGCTGAAGCATATGTTGAAGATGAACTTGTTGCAGAGGGCAGACTACTGTTTGCAATGAAATAATTTGAAAGGAGACCTGTTATTGTGAATAAAGGAAACGAAGAAAAAAAAGTATTAAATATTTCTGACAGATATGTAAGAGCAGATATTGATCCCAATGCACAAATTGGAAAAAATGTTAAAATAGGTCCATATACTATAATTGGTCCTGATGTTAAGATAGGAGACAATACAGAGATTGGTTCCCATGTTGTAATAAAAGGAGATACTTTAATAGGTAAAAACAATAAGATTTATCATGGAGCGTCCTTAGGAATCTCTGCTGAAGAAATCAGTGAGGATAACACATTATTTATTGGAGACAATAATATTATTAGAGAATATGTTAGTATTGAAAGTGGTTCTCCTCGAGGTAATGGAGAAACTAAAATTGGTAACAACAATATGATTATGGCTTACTGTCATATCTCTACAAACTGTAATCTTTCCAGTGATATTATAATGTCTAATGCTACTTCTTTAGGTGAAGAGGTTATGGTTGAAGACCATGCTGTTATAGCAGGGATGACTAATGTAAGAAAATATGTTAGAATCGGTAGAGTTGCTATGGTAGGTGCCCATTCAAATGTGTTAAAGGATATACCTCCTTATATTATTGTGGATGGACATCCAGCACAAGTATCAGGAATTAATATAATTGGACTCAGACGTAATGGTGTAAAACCAGCTGTCAGAAAAGAAATAAAGAGAGCATATAAAATACTTTACAGGTCTAATCTAGAGATAGATAAAGCTATCTTAACGATGGATAATAAATTAAATGCGGATCAAGAAATAGAACATTTCTTAAGATTTTTAAGAAATGTAAAACGAGGTATCTGTAGATAGAAAGGTGTTTTTTTACATGGACAAGATAGGATTAATAGCAGGGTATGGTCAACTACCTTTTCTTTGGGCAAAACAAGCTAAAAAAAATAATGTTAATGTATATGCTTTTTTAATCTCAGAGGATTATAGTAAAGATATTGAAGATGAAGTTTACAATATAGACTACTTGAGTATTACACAGTTTGATAAACTAATAAACAAATTAAATAGCTATGATATAAAAAAGGTAATCATGCTTGGCAAGGTTAATAAAAAACACCTATATAATAAAGATAACTTTGATATGAGATTTATGAAGTTATTAAAAATGAGTAATAACTTTGATGATCATAGTATTTTACAGAGGATAGTTGATGAGTTTGAAAAAGAAGGTATTAAAGTATTAAAACAGACTACCTTTTTTGATGATCTATTAACTGAAAATGGTTTAATAAATAATGTAAAACCAGAACAAGAACTTTTAGATGAAATGAGCTATGCATTCAGTAAAGCTAAAGGTATAGCAAACCTAGATATTGGACAAACAGTTTTAACTAAAGATAAAGCAGTTGTTGCAGTTGAAGCTATAGAAGGTACTGACAAAACCATAAATAGGGCTGGTAATATAATAAATGCAGGAACTGTCATGGCTAAAGTGAGCAAAGACAGTCAAGACTTTCGTTATGATTTGCCAACAATTGGTCTTGATACAATTAAAAACTTAGTTTCTATTAATGCAAGTGCTTTGGTTTTAGAATCTAAAAGAATATTGATGCTCCAAAAAGATGAAATAATTAAGCTGGCTGACCAGCATAATCTTTCAATTTATTCGATATCTGGCAAGGAGGTCTAAAATGACCGGTAAAATAATGGTAGTTGCCGGTGAAATTTCCGGGGATGAACGAGCTGCTGCAGTTATTAAAAAAATTAAATATTTTAATCCTCACGTAGAAGTCTTTGGTATGGGTTCTTCAAAACTAAAAGACCAAGGTGCAGAAATATTAATTGATCCAACTGATATGAACTCAATCGGATTTATTGAAGTATTAAAAAATTATAAAGTACATAAAAAACATTTAGATATTTTAAAAGAGGCAGCTAAACAAAGAAAACCAGATGTTCTTTTTTTAACTGATTACTCTGGTTTTAATATGAGGATGGCAAAAACAGGTTCTAAGTTAAATATCCCTGTTGTAGATTATTTTCCACCTTCTGCTTGGTTATGGGGAGAATGGAGAGCTAAAAAGATGGCAAAGTATAATACTACTATTGCTGCTAACTTTCCTATGGAACGTGATATATACAGAAAACATGGTGCTAATACAGAATTTGTAGGGCATCCATTAATCGATGAAATAGAAGTTAAATTAGAAAAAAATGAACTAGAAAAAATATTTGAAATCAAAGAAAAAGAAATTCCTATTGCTTTGGTACCAGGGAGCAGAAAAGAAGAAATTGAAAAACTACTTCCAGTAATGATAAAAGCAGCTGTTAAGTTACAAGCGGACAATGAAAACTATGTATTTTTAATACCATCAGCTGATAGAAAATATAACCAATTAATTGAAGATATATTAGTTGATTATCCCATTCAAGCTAAAATAGTAAATAATCATATGCATGAACTGCTTAAAGTTGCTCATTTTGCAGTCGTTACTTCAGGAACTGCAACTTTAGAAGCAACTATTTTAAATACACCAATGGTAATAGTTTATCAGATTAACAATATTACATATAAAATAGCTCAGTATTTATATAAAAAAGATTTCTTTGGTATGCCTAATATTTTAGCAGATAAAATGGTTGTACCTGAAATTGTTCAAGATGAAGTAACACCTGATAATATATATGATAAAGCACATTATATACTTTCAAAACCTTACTTAATGACAGATATAAAGATAAAGTTAGTATCGATTACTGAAAAACTTGGTTCAAAAGGAGCTGTTGAAAAGACAGCTAAATTGGTCTTAAAGGAAGGAAATATTGATGTACTTCAGAGATAAGAAAAAATTAATATTTGGCATTATAATAACAATAATTATTGCCTTTGGAATAGGCTTTTCAATTTATGATGAAATGTACAATGATAATGAGCCTAGTCAAAATAATAATAATAATCAAACCGAAGAAGAATATTTAACAGAAATAGATTTGGAATTATATAATAATGATAAAACTATTAGA
>JBEPXG010000103.1:0-5908 GCA_041642015.1 Halanaerobiales bacterium | reverse complement strand
TGATATTTCTCCTATAGCGTCTTTTAGGACCATTTCTCTTCCTACTACACCTGCTAGTTCTATTTCTACACCGGAAAGATTTATATTAGCTGGAGCTATTTTTAGATTGTTTATTTCTGTAGATTTTATAGTTTTTGAAAAAGGGGAATCGTCCATCATTGTGTCATAGACACTTTGTTCTATCTCATGAGGCTTAAAACCAAAATGTATTGTTGTATTTGCTTGAGGATCCAAATCTATTATTAAAGTTTTTTTGCCGAATTGACCTAAATATGCACCGAGATTGACTGTAGTTGTTGTTTTTCCACTACCACCCTTTTGATTTATTATAGCTATTATCTTAGTCATTTTTTTATTTTACTATATTTCAATTCATAACTTAAGAAGTTTGATACTTCTAAAATAGAATAGTATCTTCTTTTTATAA
The DNA here is from genome assembly GCA_041642015.1 of Halanaerobiales bacterium. Classification (GTDB taxonomy): domain Bacteria; phylum Bacillota; class Halanaerobiia; order Halanaerobiales; family M55B127; genus M55B127. Next base: position 5,481 of record JBEPXG010000103.1, on the reverse strand, counting down.
TTTATTGAAATCTATATTCGATAAACTTTACATTAAATAGATAAACCTGATATACTCAAGCTGCTTAATAGTAAAATTTTATACTATTATACTAACTTCAGGAGGGAAAAAATTGCCGCTTGATTTTGAATTTACAGAAGAACAAAATATGTTTCGCGATACTATAATCGATTTTGGACAAAAAGAAATAGAACCACTGGTAGAAGAATGCGAAAAAGAGGAAAAATTCCCCAAAGAATTGTTTCCAAAATTAGGGGAAATGGGGTTTCTGGGAATTGTTTTTCCAGAAGAATATGGTGGGGTAGGATTGGATAAAGTAACTGACTGTATTTTTTCTGAAGAATTGGGGAAGATATGTGCGGGTATTGCAATGTGTATTAATGCACACACTAGCTTGGCTTGCTTTCCTATATATAAATTTGGTACAGAAGAACAAAAGGAGAAATATTTAATTCCAGGAATAGAAGGGAAAAAAATAGGAGCTTTAGGACTCACAGAACCCAATGCAGGATCTGATGCGAGAAGTATAAGATCGCAAGCAGTCAAAAAGGGAGATAAATATATATTAAATGGTACAAAGACATGGATAACTAATGGGAGTATGTGCGATTTCGCTATCGTAGCGGCGTATACTGATAAAACGAAAAAAGGAAAAGGTATTAGTATATTTATAGTTGAAAAAGATTTTCCTGGTTTTAATGTTAGTGGGAAAATGCATAAATTAGGACATAAAGCTGCTGATACATCTGAATTAATTTTTGAAAATTGTGAAGTGCCGGAAGAAAATGTATTGGTTGGTGAAGGTGGATTTAGAGGGGCTATAGATACACTTTTGGGTGCAAGAATAACACATGCGGCAAAGTCTGTAGGTATTGCACAGGCAGCTTTTGAATATGCTTTACAGTATTCAAAAGAACGGGAAGCTTTCGGAAGACCGATCTCAAAGTTTCAGTCAATAAGTTTTAAATTGGCAGAAATGGCAACAAAAATAGAAACGGCCAGATTGTTGGTATATAAAGCCGCATGGCTTTATAGTAAAGAAAAAAAGTGTTTAAAAGAAGCCTCGATGGCAAAATTATATGCAGCTGAAGTTGTTCAATGGGTTGCTACTGAGGCTGTCCAGGTCCTAGGAGGATATGGTTATAGTGTAGAGTACAAAGCAGAAAGGTACTATAGGGATGCTAAACTTGCTTCTATTACTGAGGGGACTTCTGAAATACAGCGTATAGTTATAGGTAGAGAATTAGGGCTTTAGTTTGACATTTTTTGTTGTCAATTTAGTTTATATGTCGTTTTAGTTTGTAAGCTTTCGTAGATCTTAAATTTTTATGGATTTTAATTGATTACGAACGAACTATTTTATTAAAAATAAAAACTTTAAAAAATATATTATAGGGAGAGAAGATTATGGCTACGAACTTTCCAGGTATCGAAGAAGCTCGTGATATACTAAAAAAGAACAAAATAGTTGTTGCGGGAGTAGGAGAAACGGAACAAGGAAAAATTCCGGATAAGAGTTCTTTTCATTTCCTTTCGCAAGCTTCTAAACTTGCTATTGAGGATGCGGGAATAAAGAAATCCGATGTTGACGGATTAGTTACTGCTTTTTCACTTGTTGAACATACTTTTATGCATTGCACAACTTTTGCTGATTATTTTGGTATGAGACCAAGTTTCTTTTCTTCTGTAGCTGTAGGAGGTGCTACTGCAGTATGGATGGTTGCCGAGGCAGCTATGGCTATAGCATCCGGCCAGGCTGAAGTGGTACTTTGTGTTAGAGGAGATAACACTTTATCTGGAATTTCCTCCTCCGGAATGGTGGCACTTATAAGAGAAATGTGTCATCCAGAGTTTGAGTATCCTTATGGATTGACTACTCCAGGTGGTTATGCACTAGCTGCCCAGAGATATATGCATGAGTATAACGCTACTTCAGAGCAGTTAGCATCAGTTGCTGTTACTATGAGAAAACATGCTGCAATGAAGGAAAACGCTATGAGTAAAGACCCACTTACGGTTGAGGATGTTTTAAATTCTCGAATAATAGCTGAACCCCTTCATAAATATGATTGTTCTGTTATATCGGATGGTGGTGCAGCTTTTATTATCACTACTGAAAAGAAGGCTCAAGAACTAGGTATACAAAATCCACCAGCATATCTTTGGGGTATGGGAGAGGGGTATTCACATCAATACCTAACTTCGTTAGAAAGTTTAGATCAAATATATAATGCTATTAATCACTCTGGAACAAAGGCATTTCAGACTGCAGGAATAGATCCCAAGGATGTGGATTTAGCCTATCTTTACGATTGTTTTACTATAACAGTGTTGCTTGAACTAGAGGGATTAGGACTTGTACCGAAAGGGCAAGCTGGAGTTTTTGCACAAGAAGGTCGTTTAGAGATTGGAAAGGATCTTCCTGTTAATACTCATGGGGGATTATTGTCGCAAGCTCATTTAGGAGCAATGCATCATGTAATAGAAGCTGCTTTGCAGTTAAGAGGTGATGCTGGAGATAGACAAGTAGATGATGCAGAGGTAGCCCTTGTTCATGGTAATGGAGGAATAGTTTCCGCACATAGTTCCATTGTCCTAGGGAAACAACCACTTTCATAATAAGGAGATAAAAATGGCTGAAGAAAAAACTTACAAAAAACCACTACCAGAAGTTAGACCGGAGACTAAACCATATTGGGATGCATGTAAAAAACATGAGTTATTAATACCCAAATCAAAAGAAACTGGGGAACTTTTCTTTTATCCTAGAGCTATGTCACCAGGCGACGATATGAGTGAAGATATAGAATGGGTAAAATCTGGAGGTAAAGGAAAAGTTTGGACCTTTTCTGTTCATCATATGGGACCTTCAAAAGCCTATAAAGGAGATCCTCCTCATGTAGTAGCCTTGGTTGAAATGGATGAAGGGGTGAAGATGATGACGAATATTGTCGATTGCGATCCGCATGATGTCCAGATAGGAATGGAAGTAGAAGTTGTTTTTGATGATGTAACTGATGAAATTACTCTTCCTAAATTTAAACCGGTAAAGTGATTGACTAACAAGAAATTAAGTAGCAAAATTTTGCTACTTAATTTCTTGCTCACCTACAATTTGGAGGGAATCGTAATGTCAAAAATATTTTATGAAGAATTGAATGTCGGAGATGAGCACAAGAGTTCGGGAAGAACTGTAACAGAAGCGGATATTGTTAATTTTGCAGGTCTCTCGGCAGATTATAACAACATGCATATAGATGAGGAATTTGCTAAAAAAACAGTATTTAAGACGAGAGTAGCTCATGGGATGCTTGTTACCTCTATAGCAACTGGACTTTGGTTTACCATGCCCCGTTTGGCGACGGTAGCTTTTATGGGGCTTGAAGATTGGAGATTTTCCGGAGCGGTATTTCCCGGTGATACGATTCATATAACTCGAAAACTAGTTGAGAAGAAGGAACATAAACGACCCAATATGGGATTTTTTATATTTGAAGTCAATGTCCATAATCAAAGAGATGAAGTTGTTCAAAAAGGAAAGTGGGCAATTTTAGTACAGAAAAAAGAGAGTTAATTTATCCTAATTTTTTGCAGTGCATAAGTTGTTAACTTATAAACTTCCGAACTTGTGCACTGCATTCTTTACCACATATTATAATTTCTATAATTCATTAGTTTCAATATTAACAATTTCCTATTCCCTCTAATATCCCAAAGTAGTTGTAAAACAATACCTTAAATTCTACTTGACATTGACACACCAAATGTGCTAGAAATTCTTTTAAAGGAGAGAGGTAGACTATATTTCAATCAAATACTAAAAAAGGAGGTATGGAGAAATATGGTACCAGTTGAAGCCTTACTTGGTTATGTTTTGCTTTTAGTCGGGTTTGTGTTTTTTGGTAATGGAATGACCCTACTAGGTAAAACCGGAGCTAAGGAGATAGGAGTTTTAAACTTAGGTGTAGGTATCCTCATCGCTATAGCAGCTTGGAAATTGCACGATCTAGGCCTCACAGCGGCAACTGCTTTAATTAGCGTGTTTGCTCTTATTTATTTTATGGTCTACGCGATATTTGTGCATGGACATGATGCAAAAGGGTTAGGTGTTTACTGCCTATTCGCAACCATAGTATTTTTATGGTATGCCTATCATTTCCATACAGCGTTAGGTGCTGCCGGATTCTGGTTTGCTGTATTTTGTGTAGCATGGGCCGTTCTTGTTTTACTCGCTTATGTAGCATTTGCAGCAGGAAAAAATATAGCAACAACAGTTGCGTATATTTTTATAATAGAAGCTTTTCTAACTTTGTTAATCCCTGGAATGCTTCTTTTAACCGATAAATGGAATCCATTTGGCGGTATACCTGGTTAACTTATAATTGGCCACAAGCTTAAATTAAAAAGGAAGGTTCTATATTAGGAACCTTCCTTTTTTATATATATACTTCTGATTTATATTTAATAACTTTTTAATCAAACGGCACATTCAAGTAGTAATAAGTTTTTCGACTATCTTCGAGAATAAATATTTATTCTCTTCTTTTAATAATAATTAAATGTTTTCTTCATACTTTTAATTTATAAAATAACTGCAAGACATGGCACTATACCATATCTGGTAGTTATTTTATAAATACCTTAATTTTAGTAGTAGCGAGTGTTATATAATACCGTTAATAAATATTTACGGTATTAATCAAAAAAATAATGGATTCATTAGACCTATTCATAATTAGTCCTATTATTGTTGTGTCAAAGAGTAGAAAATATTATATAAAGTTTATTGACTACTATTTTCAAAAAATGGATAAAAGCAATATAGATAGAAAATTTCTCACGATTATACGGCAACTACTCTAAAATTGATTACATCATATATTGAATTACTAAAGATATTGATAAAAAATGCTCTGCTCTAGTGAGAATAAATAGCAAACCGTCCTTCATAAATTCACGTTCAAAGAAACGAGACCGTTGTAGATGCTCAGTAATTAGGTAACGGAATTGGTAAAATAAGACCAAGGAGATACATAATGAAATATCAGGATATAGTAGTAGTAAAAAGATGGGTTCCGATATTAAAAGAATATGAGCAAACCAAAGCTAAAGTCACTCCCAGACCCTTCAGATTTGTTAAAGATCTTTGTGAAGCCCACCACATTCACAAAAAAGAGCTAAGACGTTACTATCTAAAGTGGATAGAGGGAGGAATAAAAGACGAATCTTTACTTCCCGGCAAAAGAGGTCCAAGACCAGTTAGTCGCAGAACACCGAAAGATATGGAAAGAAATATAATAAAGGCATACAGGCGTTTTGGCCCAAACCGCTATGAGCTTGTATTGCTGTTTAAATCATATTACCTGGACAAGACCCCTTCACCTGCCACAATGGATGGGATAAAGAGACGTTATCCTCTTAACAAACATGAAGAGAAGAATAATAAAACGCTATGAGAAGAAAGCTCCCGGTGGAGCTGGC
>JBEPXG010000102.1:0-5990 GCA_041642015.1 Halanaerobiales bacterium | reverse complement strand
CGGATGAAAAAATCCCTATTAATCTTCATAGATTGGAAGGTACTACAGACCTATTGAAAAAAGCTGGAAATTCTATGAAAACTATCCAAAATTACAAAGAAATTATTAAAGCAAATGAAAAATTTGCTGATTTATTAAATATAAATAATAATAGCAAAATACTTTATATTAAAAGAATTAGATATATTAATGATAGTCCAGTAATATTAGAACATACATACTTACCAATAAAAAGATTCCCAAAACTAGATGAATATGATTTTAGTAATTCCTTATATGATATTCTAGAAAAAAAATATAATGTCACTCCCAAAAATTCTAGAGGTTGTTTTAATATATTTATGGCTAAAGAAGAAGAAGCTAGATTACTCAATCTTCAACTCAACACTCCATTGTTAGTAAAAGAAGCTACTGTATATTCTGAAGATGGAACTGCCATCGAATACAATAAATCTTTTTATAGATCAGATAAGTTTAATTTCATGGTTGATTCTAAAACCATTGAATAATACTAATTAAAAACATTCTTTCATTAAAGATTATTTTTTAATATTTTAGTGGGATACCCCACTCCTCCTTTAATTAATATACAAGTGTATAGAATTAATAACCAGCTGTATAAGTTGTTTAATTAAAATTGCAGTTATAAATAAAAATAAAATTTAAATCTATAACTATAATAAAAATCATTAAGGAAAGGAAAGTATAATGATAATACATATAAACATTATACATGGTGATTAATATGAAAGTAATAGGAATTGGAGACAATGTAGTAGATAAATACTTACATTTAAACAAAATGTTTCCTGGAGGAAATGCACTTAATTTTGCAGTTTATGCAAAAAAACTTGGAGTTCCTTCAGCTTATATAGGTGTATTTGGTAATGATAAAGCAGGAAAACATGTTAAAAATACTCTATTAGACTTTGATATTGATATCTCTCATTGTAAAACCTATGAAGGTGAAAATGGTGCAGCAGAAGTTAGTCTAGTTGATGGAGATAGAGTTTTTGTTGGTAGTAATGGTGGAGGTGTTTCAAAAGAATATCCTCTAAAATTTGATAAAGATGATCTAGAATATATAAAACAATTTGATCTTATTCATACAAGCTGTTTTAGTTTTATTGAAGAAGAATTACCAACATTATCAAAGTTGGGTATACCAATTTCTTTTGACTTTTCAAAAAATTATGATGAAAACTACCTTAATCAAGTTTGTCAATATATTGATTTTGCATTTTTATCCTGTGGGCAATTAACTGAAAAAGAGACCATGGAAAAATTAAATCAGGTATATAAAAAAGGATGCAAATATGTTTTAGGAACTAGAGGTATAGAAGGTGCATTCTTATTATATAATAATGAATTATTTTACCAAGAAGCTAACAAAGTCGAACCAATTGATACATTAGGAGCAGGGGATTCATTTATTACAGTATTTTTAATCGAAATTATTAATAGTGCAAAAGTAACTGAGGAGGTGATTAAAAGGGGGCTGAAAAAAGCTGCAGATTATGCTTCAAAGACTTGTTTAATTAATGGTGCCTTTGGTTATGGCAAAATAATAAAATAGGAGGATGGAAAATTGAGTAGAAAAATAATTACCTTATCATTAGTTTTTGCTATGTTATTAGTGGTGACTTTTTCATTAACAATAGGTGCACAGGAAGTAACTTTAAAATTCCTTCATAGATGGACACAAGAGCCAGATAGTACATTCTTTGAAGAAGTAGTGGCAAATTATGAGGCACAAAATCCTAATATTAATATTGATATGGAAGTTGTAGCAAATGATCCCTTTAAAGAAAAAATCAAAATTATTTTAGGTACAGAAAATGCTCCAGATGTTTTCTTTACATGGCCAGGAGAATTTACAAACCGTTTTATTAGAGCAGGACAGGTTATGGACATAACTTCTTATATGGAAGATGGCTGGGGAGATACTTTAATTGACTCTGTAGTAGAACCATTTAAATATGAAGGTAAAATATATGGTGCTCCATATCGATTAGATGCAAAAGTATTTGTTTATAATACTAAGATTTTTGAAGATGTAGGAGTTGAAGAACCTAAAAACTTCTCTGAATTTATTACAGTTTTAGATAAAATTAAAAATGCTGGTTACACACCAATTGCATTTGGTAATATGTTCCCATGGGCTGTTTCACACTACATGGGCCAATTAAATGCATACAGCGTTCCTTATGATGTATATATGGAAGATTTAAATCCAGCAGAAGGAGACTTTGCACATCCGGGTTATTTAATGGCTTTAGAAAAGTATGAAGAATTAACACCTTACTTTAATGAAAATGCTAATGCAATTCGTCATGATGAAGCAAGAGTTTCTTTATTCAATGGAGAAGCTGCTATGATGTATTTAGAAATAATTGAAATACCTACAATAGAACAACAAGCTCCAGAAGAATTTAAAAATAACTATGATGTATTTGTTATGCCTCCAATAGAAGGAGCTGCAGGTGACCAAACTGCTTTAATAGGATATCCAGAAGGATTTGTTGTTTCAGCAAATACAGAACACCCTGAAGAAGCTATAGCATTCTTAAAATATCTCACAGGTAAAGAAGTAGGAAGAAAAGAAGCACAAGATTTATTATTTGTAAATGGAGTTAAAAATGTTGTAAGTGAAGGAGAAATTCCTGATTCAGTATATAATACAACTCAGTTAGTATTAAAAACAGAAAGATTAGTAAACTGGTTCGATTCATCATTACATGCTGAAATTTGGAGTGTAACAGGTAGTGAGCTTCAAAAATTAACAGACGGAGTAGCAACTCCAGAAGAAGTATTAGAAAATATGAGAGAAATTGCTGAAGAAGTAAGGGCTCAATTCTAATAAAACCCAAATAAGCTATTGGGTAATAATAAAATATTACTCAATAGCTTTTTAAAAGGAATGATTGAAGTGTATAAAAAAAATATTACACCTTATCTTTTTATTATACCAGCTCTTTTATTTATATTAATTTTTGTTTACATTCCTATTGTAGAAAATTTTTATTTTAGTTTCTATAGAATGAATAGCTATGCTCCAGGAAAAACTTTTTTAGGACTGGATAATTATATAGATATATTTCAAAATGAAATTTTTTATACAGCAATTATAAATAATACCTGGTATGCAGTTATTTCACTAATTTTCCAAGTAGGATTGGGATTGATACTTGCAATCACTCTTGAAAGTAAACTATTAGGTAAAGAAAGAAAGTTCTTTAGAACCGTCTATTTTTTACCTTCAGTTATTGCCATAGCAGCAGTAGGTTTAATGTTTTACTATATCTATAATCCTAATTTAGGCTTGTTAAATGCAATTATTAATCTATTTACAGAAAGTAATTTTAATTATGCTTGGCTTGGAAAACCAAACACTGCTATATTTGCTGTAATAGCTATGAGCCAGTGGCAATTTACTGGTTATATAATGATCTTATTAATAGTCGCTATACAAAAAATTCCTGAAGAATTATATGAAGTAGCAGAAATTGAAGGAGCTACTTCAATTCAAAAAGCAATTTATGTAACTATTCCCCAGATAAAAGAAATGATATTAGTAACTAGTGTGATAACTGTAATTGGAGCATTTAAATTATTTACTGAAATCTTTGTAACAACTCGTGGTGGTCCTTATGATACAACACAAGTATTAGGAACATTTATGTATAAAACAGCCTTTTTCTATGACAAAATGGGTTATGCTGCTGCAATTGCAGTAATTATATTCTTTATAACTTTTACAACCTCTGTAATTCAAATCAGATTAGCTAACAGAGGAGAGGATTAAAATGAAATATAATAGTCATAATAAATCAAATTATTATCTTAAAAAAGCTTTAACTATATTTATTTTATTAATTTTTACTGTTATAGTCTTATATCCAATGTATTGGGTAGTAATTAGTTCACTTAAAACTAATAATGAATTTTTGTCAGCTCCCCTAGGTTTTCCTAACAAATTAATGTTTGAAAACTATTTATCTGCTTGGAACAAAGGTTTTTCAAGATACTTTTTTAACAGTATATTAATAAATATAGTTTCTGTTGTTTTAACTGTGAGTATAGGAGCGGCTTGTGCTTATAGTTTGGCTCGTTTTAATTTCAAAGGGAAAACTATTATTTTCTACTTAATTTTAGCAGGCTTATTACTATCACCACAAGTTGCAGTATTACCATTATTTAAGCTGTTAGTAAGATTAAGATTATATAATACTTACTGGGCATTAATTTTACCTTATGTAGGTTTTAATCTTCCATTTTCAATATTTTTAATGAGATCTTACTTTCTTTCTATACCCAGAGAAATTGAAGAGTCTGCATATATAGATGGATGTAATACTTTTACTACATTTATAAAAATTATATTACCAATTAGTAAACCAATTATTGCTTCTGCAGCAATAGTAACCTCAAGATTCTTTTGGAATGAATTCTTGTTTGCACTAATATTTATTGAAGATAGTTCAAAATACACAATTCCAATTGGTTTATCACATTTTAGAGATTCTCTGAGTACTGACTACACAACTATGTTAGCTGGTATTACAATAGCAGCTTTACCAATGATTATCTTATTTTTAGTAATGCAGAAACAATTTATTAAAGGTTTAACAGCAGGTAGTGTTAAAGGTTAATTTTTAAAAATAATATAGGAGTGATAAAAAATGGATAAGGAAAAAATTAAAATTTACCAGGAAATGATTAAAAAGGGAATCAATCAAAGAAAAGAAATTGAAAAAACAGTAGAAAAAATATTTGAAAAGGATATAAAAAATATATTTTTAGTAGGTTGTGGTGGATCTTTAGCTGTTATGAATCCACTTAAGTATATTCTGGAAACCAATTCATCTTTACCAGTATATGTCTATAATTCAAGTGAGTTTTTAGCTATTAAACCTATTAACTTTACTAAAAATTCATTAGTAATTACTTCTTCATATAGTGGTACAACAAAAGAAACAGTAGATTCTGCAAAATTTGCAAAAGAAAAAGGAGCTATCACAATTGGGTTCACAGGTGAAGCAGACTCACCTTTAGGTAAAACAGTAGATTATTGTTTTGATAATAAAGCTGATGAAGGTGTTACTGATTCAAAGATGGTAATGCTTTATCAAATTATCTTTAATATATTAAAATTAAATGATAACTATGTAGAATACAATGAAATGATGGAAGCTATGGATAAATTACCTGAATTATTAGTTGATGTAAAGTATAAAGTAGAAAAAAGAGCAGAAGAGTTCGCTGAAAAATATCAAAATGCTGAATTCTTTATGGTTTTAGGTGCTGGACCACTTTGGGGTATGGCATATACTTATGCAACTTGTATTTTAGAAGAAATGCAGTGGATACATGCTCAACCAGTACATTCTGGTGAATACTTCCATGGTTCTTTTGAAATAGTTAGAGAAGATACTAAAATAATTTTATTTAAAGGAGAAGATAGAACCAGAAGTTTAGCAGAGAGAGCAGAAAATTTCTCCAAAAAATATTCTGATCATGTTATTATAGTAGATTCAAAAGAATTTGATTTACCAGGTATTCCTGATAAATTCAGAGGATATTTTTCACCATTATTTATTTCCTCAATAATGGATGTATATTCTAAAAAAATTGCAGCTAAAAGAAACCACCCCCTCGAAACAAGAAAATATATGGGTAAGATCGATTACTAGTTATTTGAATTAAGCAGCATTATCTTTTTTATTTTAGATAATGCTGCCCCCCCATTTTAAAAATATATTGATAATTATTTACTTATTAATTTCAAAAGTATATAATTATATAAAGCTTAATGCAGTATTGTTATTAAAATAATACTGCTATATTTTTTGTAAAGGATAAATATTATGGAAAAGAAAACATATAAAAATAATTATATATATTTAATAACAGAGGGAATCCTATTTGATGTAGGGTTTATCTTTTTTGACCCTACAACAATTCTGCCATTATTGGTAGAAAGGCTCACT
>JBEPXG010000101.1:0-6001 GCA_041642015.1 Halanaerobiales bacterium | reverse complement strand
TGCTTTTAAAGCACCTTTTTCAAAAGCAAAATCAGCTCCTGGGGATGCTCCAGATCTAAGTATGTAGTTTCTTTTTCCTAATTCATAAGCTAATTCTTCCATAATATTTAATATTTCTGATGGGGTGCTGTGACTTCCAATACCTGCATAATATATCTCTTTTTTATTATCATTATTTGTAAACAAATTCATTAACCCCCTTTACAAAATACAAAAAATGTGGTAAAAACATAAGAGTGTGTGAAAAATAATTAGGAGGAAACTTAAAAATGAGTAAAAAAATAATCTGTCCATATTGTGGAAACTCAAACTGGACAGGTACATTATATTGTGAAAAATGTAGTGCTAATTTAAATAAAATAAACCATAGTATAAAAAATTAGTCTATTTTTTTATATAGTTTATCCATAATTTCAGTTGCTTTACCTTTCAGAAAATAATTAGTTATTTTATTTGTGAAGTTTGATTTTTTTATATTAATTTCAATAATCTTAGCTCCATTTTTAGATGCTAAATTCGGTATCAATGACGCAGGTGTTACTTCACCAGTTGTTCCAACTATTAAAAAAACATCTGCTATTTCAGCTTCTCTAATAGAGGCTTGATATGCCTTTTGAGGTATCCCTTCCCCAAAAAAAATATAATCAGGTTTCAAAACTCCATTACATTTGTTACACCTTGGTGGTAAATCTTTTAAATAGTCCTTATTGAAATCTAATTTTTCTCCACATTCTATACAAACTAATCTTTTATATGTACCATGAAATTCGTAAACATTTTTACTACCTGCTTCTTGATGTAAATTATCTATATTTTGTGTTATTACCGAATTAACAATTCCTTTTTTCTCTAAATCAGCAATTACTTGATGTGCTTTATTGGGTTTAGACTCAGTAAACATTTTATAAAATAACTCTTCATTTAACTCCCAAGATTTTTTAGGGTTATTCAAAAAATATTCAATATGTAAAAAATATGGATCATACTTTTGCCATAAACCGTTTTCTCCACGAAATGGTGGAATACCACTTTCTACCGAAATCCCAGCTCCAGTAAATACAGTTATATGTTTCTCTTTTTTAAAATAATTAACTATATTATCTAATTTATCCAAAAGAACACCTCCAATTATAAAAGAAGGAGACTACAAAGCCTCCTTCCATTAAATTAAATATTATTTTTTTGCCTATAATAATTACCTAAAGATATAGTTGAAAAATCAAAATAAATTATTTCGTTTATTAATAGCAAAGTCATTATTTTATTAATAAAGTTATAATAATTACTATTTTGTTAAACTTATAAAACAAGAAAATAGTTTCTTAAGATTGTAAACTTTGCTATTATACATCTTAAAAGAAAAATTATAAGCAGAGGAGATATGTCCTCCTTTAAATATTTAAAAGAATAATATCTCCAAATTAAATTCAAAGTTATTTACTTACCTTCAACAACTTCTTTAAATGTTTTTCCTACTCTAAATACAGGAACTTTTCTAGCTGGAATAGTAATTTCTTCACCAGTTTGAGGATTTCTACCTTTGCGAGAACTTCTGTCTCTTACTTCAAAAGATCCAAAACCAATAAGTTGTACTTTGTCTCTTTTTTCTTCTGACTTTTTAGCTTCTTTTTTAAGATAGTTCATAATAGTGTCAATAGTAGCGTTGATAGCTTCGCCAGAATCCTTTTTAGTTAAACCAGTTTCCTCAGCAACCTTGTCAATTAAATCTGTTTTTGTCATCAATACTCAACCCCTTAATTTAAGTTTTATTCTTATTGTATTTAATTTATACAAAAGTTATAAATTTCCTTCTTTTTTTATTAACTTTATTCCTGAAATTACAAGGATATTGTGGATTTTTATCAATTATTTAACCAAAATCGCTTCCAATTTCCATTACTTTTCTTCAAAGCCAGATAAATATACAAGGATGCTGTCGCAGCGCCAAATATTAATAAAAATATAAACCAGATGAAAAAAACACTTAATTTATCTTCTCGATAATATATCCAACCAGCAAAGATTAAAAACATAATATATATGTCAATCAAAGTAATTTTACCCCATATTAAAGATAAAATAATAGATCCTTCACCTGTGAAATCTCCATTAATAAAACCCATTGTTATTGAAATTGTCATTACTATAAATCCTAACAGTGCAAACATCTTAGCTATTTTCATGAGATCCTATAACTATTCTTGGTTAGAATAATTATATTCCACCTTTCATAAGAAATTTATTTTTTGGGAAACCAAGGAAAAAACTTGTTTGTCTTTTTAGCATATTCTTGAAACTCAGGATCATCAGCATATCTTTTCTCTAAAAGAGGTACTCCAGAAACATATAGTAATAGATAAGTTATTGTTATTGGGCTAATTATAAATAACCAACTACCTGGAATAGATAGCCCAACTATAAATAATCCCCACCACATTGTGGCTTCACCAAAATAATTTGGATGTCTGGTATATTTCCATAGACCTTCCTTCATAATATGTCCATCTTTTTCTGAATCAGGTTTACTTATATAATCTTTAAGTTGTTTATCTCCAAGAGCTTCAAAGGTAAATCCAATAATCCAAATAATAATTCCTATAGCGTCAAAAATTGTAAATGATAGTGCTTGTGATGAATTAATATTTATTACAGAAGAAACTATTAAAAATAATAAAATACCTTGTAGAATAAATATTTGAAAAAATGATCTTAAATAGAAATTATCCCAATCTTCTCTCCATTTTGCATATCGATAATCCTCTGGCTTACCTTTGTTTCTTTTAAAAATATGATATGATAATCTAAGTCCCCAAACAGTAACTAATAATGTAACTATTATAGATCTAAAATGAAGGTTCCCTGTATTAAATAATACAAAATATGAAGTTAATACAAATCCTAAGCCCCATCCAATATCAACAACTGAATTGTTTTTCTTTACTACAGCAATTATAAAAAAGATAATAAAGTACGCTAATATAAATATTAATGCTTGAATAAATATTGATCCCATAATTAACCCTCTCCTTTTTTAGTCATTACTGATATTGCAACACTGTTTCTTCCAGCACTTAAAGCAATTACTGGTGATATTGGTTCAATGTAATCAGGTTCTTTACCTATTAAATTAGTAAACATCTCTTTGTAGTTTTTCGCTCTTTCAATACCATCTCCATGAACTATCGAGTATCTTTTTATTCCTTCTTCACTTAAATGCTTTGTGACTATTTCTTTAATCTTTTTGTTGTTACCCTTTTTACTAAATGCTTTAGCAAATGCTATTCCATTACCCTCTTTATCTAATGATACAATTGGTTTAAGATTTAATAATTTAGCAAGTTTACCTTTTAAGGGACTCACTCTACCCCCTCTAACCATATACTCAAAATTATCAACACTTACATAAATATATATATTATTCTTAATCTTTTCTAAATATGAAACTATATCTTCGAAATTTTTACCCTGATCAATTTTTTCCAAAGCTTCCATAACAAGTAATCCTTGTGCTCCAGAATCTAATTTAGAGTCAATTATTTCGATTTTAATATCACTATTTATCTTTTCAACTGCTGACTTTATAGTTTGATAAGTACCACTTAGATTACTAGACACAGTTATTATAAGTATTTTATTATAATGATCAGCTATAAATGAAAGTTTATCTTCCACCGATTTAATTGATGGTTGTGAAGATGTAGGATATTCTTCAGACTGATCAACTAAATCATAAAACTTATCATGAGTTATTGTTATCTTATCTAGATAATTAGTATTATCAATAATTAAATTAATAGGAATTACATGTATCTGATTTTCATCTATATATTTTTGTGGTAAGTCAGCTATTGAATCTGTTACTAAAGCGATTTCAGATTTTCTATTGTATTTTATATTGTATTGAATCAACATATCGTCAACTTTTTGATCAATAATTGTACTGTGCTGATTTAATGTAGAGAAAAAATCAGCTGGCTTATTTGTATGAATATGAACTCTCATTTTTTTCTTATCTCCAGCAGTAATTAAAGAGTCTCCATATTGAGATAGTTTTTCATTTAGTGATTTGAAATCTATATTTACATCTTCTAAATATGCTTCTGTACAGTATCTATATTTAATTTCACTTTTTTCATCAAGTATATTTTCTTCAACATCTAAACTGATATTAATATTATTAATATCCTCAATATTACCAGTTTCAATAAACTCTAAGATACCTTTAAGAAAATATATAAAACCAAGTGCTCCAGAATCTACAACCTGTGCTTTTTTTAATACTTCTAACTGATCTTTGGTTTTCTCCAATGATTTTTTTGCTGTTTTTAGTGATTCTTGCATAATCACTTCAAAATCATCGGTTTTTGATTTAAGTTCTTTTAGAGCTTTAGACCAGTCCTTCATAACAGTTAACATTGTTCCTTCAACAGGTTCACTTATTGCTTGATAAGTGAAATCTACAGCATTTTCTATCATAATCACAAAATTATTTACACTTAATCTGTTTTCAGAATCTATGCTTTCTTTTAGACCATTTATAAACTGTGCAAAAATAATTCCTGAATTACCAATAGCACCTTTTAATGCAGCTTCACCCATTGAATCAAGTGTAACTTTTATAGACTTATCTGCAATAACATTTTTTATAACCATGCTTAAAGTTCGTGACAAATTTGTACCTGTATCACCATCTGGAACTGGAAATACATTTATTTTATTTAATTCTTTTCTATTTTCAATTACCTCTTTAGCTCCTGAAATGAAAGCATAATATAGTCTTTCTCCATTTAAATACTTTATTTTCATTTTAATCACCCTATACTATTTAATATAACTATCTAACCAATCAATCGTTTCTTCATCTAAACCATATTTGTTTTTTTCTTTTTCAAATAATTCTCTTCCTTTTTGAGTGCCTACAAAATAATTCATTCTAGCCACTAAAGTTGAGTTTATAAAATTATTATCATTAGGATATATCTTTCTTAGCTCAGACATTAATCTATTATAACCCTGTAAACGATATTTTTGATGATAAAATTCTGCAAGATAGAAATTATCATATTTTTTTAACTCAGTATAAAGAGTCTTTTTATTATCAATATCTTTTATATAGTTATTATAAATTTCTTTTTGATCTTCATTATGATAAAAAACTATAGACTTATATTGACTACCATATGGTTTAACAAAGGGATTATGATTGTTAAAAAATATCTTTAATAATTCATTATAAGAAATTATATTAGGATCATATTCAATCTGGATAGTTTCTGTATGACTACCTAAATTATGATAAGTAGGATTCTCCATTTCTCCTCCAGCATATCCAACTCTTGTTTTATATACACCTTCTACTCCACCAAATAATACATCTGGACCCCAAAAACACCCCATCGCAAATGTAGCAGTTTTCATCTTTTTGGAATCAATCTTATCTATTGGTGGAATGTTATCTGAATTTGCCTGTATTGATGTATTTAAAACTAATATTGAAGCTACTAAAACAATTAAAATATATATATAATTCATTTTACTCACTCCTTGTTTTTGTATTAATAACCATTACTAATAATAGATTACAAAATATTCCTATCATTTACAGTTAAATAGTTATCAATTAAAACAGTAATAAGTAAATTATTTTAATTTTCAACATTTTTTAAATTCCTTTTTCTAATCTATCAGCAAATTCTCTTGGAAGATCTGTCTCATTAAATTTTTGTTTTACTTCTTCAATATTATATTCAACTCTTTTAAATTCTAAATGATTATTATTTGGATTAAAAACAACATAACTAGATTTTGGATTACCATCTCTTGGTTGGCCAACACTACCAACATTAATGACATAGTTTAAACTCGGATTAATTTCAATATCATTACTTTTGTTTTTTTTCCATCCTTCACCTTGATTATAATAACATGATGGAACATGAGTATGTCCTATAAATAATATATTAGAATTAAAAATTAAAGGTTCAATATTTTTAATATCATA
>JBEPXG010000100.1:0-6018 GCA_041642015.1 Halanaerobiales bacterium | reverse complement strand
ATTTTTGGACTGTTGCGGCTTTATTTTTATTATTTTATCAGTCTCAATTATATGGTACTGATACACCATTATTTACTATTATTTGGATAGCTGTAACTTTTTTAGCAGTTTTATTATCAAGTGAGGCTAAGTATGCAGGTTTTTCTAAGGTGAAGTTTAATGAATTTCTTTTAGTATTTTTTTTAAACTTTATCTTATTAGCAGCAATTTTTATAGTTTTAGAACCACTTTCTGGAACATTTAGACTTGTAATAGATAAAACAATAAGAAGTCCCTTAGTTGATCCAGCATATTATTGGATAACTAGGCATGAAGGTTGGCAAGGAATTACAGGTTTCTTTTTAACAAATTTTATTATATTGACCTTTGCTGAAGAAATATTTTTTAGAGGATTTTTAATTCAATTTATTTCTTTAAAAATGAATAAGTTTTGGGGAGTATTGATTCAAGCTTTTATCTTTTTGTTATTTATTGTAATTTTAAATATAAACTTACCACCAGTACAAAACTATATATTACTTGTAGGATATTCCTTCTTCGGAAGGGGAATAATAGGGGGTTGGGCTGCTGCTCGAACAGATAGTATTTTACCACCATTACTAGCAGTTAGTATTGTAAATACACTAATTATTGTATTTTATTTTTACTATCCTTTTGTTTTTTAAAAATTAAATTATAGATTTTAAGACTGCTTAAATGTGCAGTCTTTTTTTATTTAAAGAAAGGGATTTAATTAATAATTAATAATATATACATTAGGATGTGATTTAAATGGATGATGTTATATACTCTCTAGGTTGGGATGTAGGAGGTTGGATGGGTAAAAACAACAGCTTTGTTTTAATTAAAACAAAACATAATAAAATTGATCAGTGGTACTATTTAGATAGGAACTTTCAAATTAAAGAGAATGAACTATTTGACTTAAAAAATATAATTAATAAATTAAAAGAAAATATTTTTAAAAAAGATATAAATTTAGTGATTGGTATTGATGCTCCCTTAACCTTTCCAATAGGATTTATTAATTTTTTAAATAATGAGAAAGAATATATCAATAAACCAAAGTTAGAGATCTATAACGAATTAGCTTATAGAGAAACTGACCGTCATATATATGAAAAGTACAATAAAAAGCCGCTTTCTGCAACTTTTGATAGATTAGGAAATAATGCTACAGTAGCGATGAGTCATCTTAGATATTGGAGTAGAGAATATAATATTAATAAAGAAATTAGATATAAAAAGGATAAAATAAATGTAATTGAAACATATCCCGCTTTGGTTAAACCAGGGAAATATAAAAAAGCATATACAAATGTAGATAACTTAATACCTGATGATATTAATAAGGGAACTGATACTTATGATGCAGCAATATGTGCTTTAATGGGTTTACAGTTTGCTTATAATAATAAATTTAAAGATCTACCTTCTTTAGTTTATCCACCAGAAAATAATAAAGTTTATAAAAAGGAAGGATGGATATATCATTTTGATTTAGAACAAATTAAATAAGAGGAGTTGATTATATGTTTAGAATTGCATTAATTGCTCATGATGAGAAAAAAGATGATATGGTTGATTTTGTGAAAAATCATCTTGAATTACTTGAAGACTGTAATTTAATAGCTACCGGTACAACCGGTAAAATTATTAATGAAAAAACGAATTTAAAAGTAAAAAGAATGGCATCTGGACCACTAGGTGGAGACCAAATGATTGGTGCTGAAATTGCTCAGGATAAGTTAGATTGTGTCATATTTTTAAGAGACCCATTAACATCACATCCTCATGAACCTGATATAACAGGATTACTTAGAGTATGTGATGTTCACAATGTACCACTGGCAACTAATCTAAAAACAGCAGATTTAGTTTTAGAAGGTTTGTTAGAGTAGAGGATAAATATTATAGACCTTGAGCTATTAGATTACCAAAAGTAAAGAATACCAAACCTAAAAATAGGTTGTAAAATAATATTCTTGCTGCTTTAGTATATAATCTATTAGATATTTTGTTAATCATTATATAGTCAAAAATGCAAAAAGATAAAAATGAAAAAATCATTATATCTTCAAATAAAGATGGATTTAAAAGTAAGTTGGAATAATAAACTAAAACAAATCCTAAAATAAAAGTTCCTGTCCCATTTAAAATGTGGTGATAGGTTCTTTTTTTATTTTTAATCATTTTAGATAGTCCATATCTCAATAAACCTCCAATTAGTCCACCTGAAATTATGTATATGTAATTCAACTTAAAACCTCCTTAAAAATAATTAACTCTCCAATACTTCAAATTAATTATAATATCTTTGTTTTACTTATGCAAATAATAGTATATTTGTTACGGCTTGATTACCTTTGTTAACTAAATGTTAACGTCTTGTTAAAACAGTTCAAACCCCATTGACTTAGGCCATATATAGGATTATTATTAATTTGTAAGATAAATAAAAGAAAATAATTATTTTAAATCTTGAGGAGGATTTTAATGAAAAAAATTAGTGTTTTAATGTTAGTGGCTTTAATCGGACTTGTATCTTTTTCAGTAGTAGGATCTGCACAAGAATTAGAAGGAACAGTAAAAATTGATGGTTCAAGTACAGTTTATCCAGTAACACAAGCAATGGCAGAAGAGTTTTCATATGTAAATCCAAGAGTTAGAGTTCCAGTAGGAGTGTCTGGTACTGGTGGAGGAATGGAGAAATTCACAATCGGTGAAACCGATATTACTAATGCGTCACGTGAAATAAAACCTTCTGAGTTAGCTAAAGCAGAGGAAAATGGAATTGAAATTACAAGATTTACAGTAGCTTATGATGGAATAACTGTTGTAATAAATCCTGAGAATGACTGGGCAGAGGATATGACAGTTGAAGAACTACAAAAAATATGGGAACCAGGTAGCTCTGTAAAAACTTGGAGTGATGTAAGATCAGAATGGCCAAATGAAGAAATAGAACTTTATGGTCCAGGAGCTGACTCAGGAACCTTTGATTACTTCACAGGAGCAATTGTAGGTAATGAAAGTGAAAGTAGAGCAGACTTTACAGCAAGTGAAGATGACAATATATTAGTACAGGGTGTAGCTGGTAGTAAATATGCCTTAGGATACTTCGGATATGCTTACTTTGAAGAAAACCAAGATAAGCTTAAAGCAGTAGCTGTAAACGGTGTAAAACCAAGTCCTGAAACAATTGAGTCAAATCAGTATAAACCATTATCAAGACCATTATTCATCTATGTAAATAATGCAAGGGTTAGTGAAAAACCTGAAGTAGAAGCATTCTTAAACTTCTATTTTGAAAGTGCTAAAGAACTAATACCAATGGTTGGTTATGTACCATTAACCTCCTATGAAGAACAATTAAATAAAGTGGAAGAATTAGCAAATAATTAATTATAAATACACAGGTAAATACCCCTAATATTTGTTTCATACCCCGAGGAGCGCCTATTTGTAGGCTCTCCTCCTACCTGTTTATATAAATTTAATAGAAAGGGTGCTTAATATATGTCGCAAAAAGAGCTTAAAAAAGAAAAATCCTCCTTGATTGATAAATTAACAAATAAACTGTTTGATCCTAAAATTAGATATATGAGTTCTGGGAAGAATAGAAATAGATGGGTTCAATATGTTTTAATACTAGCAGCATTAATTAGTGTAATAACTACATTTGGAATAGTATATATTCTTGTAAGTGATTCAGTAATGTTTTTTAAAGAAATTTCAGTACTGGAATTTCTCTTTGGTAAAGTATGGAATCCTTTGATAGGACCAAATAAATCTTATGGAGTCCTACCATTAGTAATGGGTACTTTATATATTACCTTAGGTGCTGCTTTGATTGCTTTACCTTTAGGATTAGGGAGTGCAATCTATTTAACAGAATATGCCTCACCTAGATTTAGAAAGATAATAAAACCTATATTAGAAATATTGGCTGGTGTGCCAACGGTTGTTTATGGATATTTTGCATTAACATTTATTACTCCAAATATAATAAAACCATTATTTCCACAAGCCGGTACTTTTAATGCTTTAAGTGCAAGTATAGCAGTAGGTATTATGATTTTACCAATGGTAGTGTCCTTAAGTGAAGATGCCTTAAGTGCTGTACCTGGTAAGATTAGAGAAGGAGCTTATGGATTAGGTTCTACTAGATTTGAAGTTGCTACACGAGTTATGCTACCAGCTTCTCTGTCTGGTATTTTATCTTCATTTATACTTGCAATTTCAAGAGCTATTGGTGAAACAATGATTGTTGCAATAGCTGCTGGCATGAGGCCACAGCTTACAAGTAGTTTTTTAGAACCTATTCAGACAATGACAAGTTATATTGTTCAGGTTAGTTTAGGTGATACACCAGTTGGATCATTAGATTATTATACAATCTTTGCAGTAGGTTTATTACTATTTTTAATGACTCTATCTTTAAATTTAATAAGTCACTTTATACTTCGTAAGTACAGAGAGGTGTATGAATAATGAATAGGTTAAAAAGAAGAAAAATGTTGGACAAAATATTTAAATATATATTTTTAGGATTTATCTTTGTTGGGATTTTAGTTTTGTTTGTATTATTATTTGATGTATTTAGAGATGGATTTAAAATGATGGATTGGGATTTTTTCACTAGATTTGATTCAAGATTTCCAGAAAGAGCAGGAATTAAGGCAGGATTTTTTGGTACAATATATGTAATTGGTTTAATGATACCAATAACATTTGTTATAGGTACTGCTACAGCAATTTACTTAGAAGAGTATGCACCCCGAAATTGGATTACAGAAACAATCAGGTTAAATATTGCAAATTTAGCTGGAGTACCTTCAATAATATATGGTATGTTAGGATTAGGAATTTTAGTTAGAACACTTGCTTTAGGTAGAAGTGTACTTGCAGGAGCACTAACTTTAAGCCTACTTGTTCTTCCAGTAGTTATTGTCTCTGCACAAGAAGCTTTAAGAAGTGTACCTTCATCATTAAGAAAAGCATCTTATGGAATGGGGGCAAACCACTGGCAGACGGTTTCAAAAGTTATATTACCAGCAGCATTACCATCAATAATTACAGGATTTATATTAGCAATTTCAAGAGCAATCGGTGAAACTGCACCATTAATTATGATGGGTGCCTTAACATTTGTAATGTTTGTACCAGAAGGAATTATGGATAGCTTTACAGTTATGCCAATTCAGATCTTTAATTGGACTTCCTTACCAAAAACAGAGTTTCACTATGTGGCAGCTGCAGGTAGTACAGTACTTTTAATAATGTTATTTATATTAAATGGAATAGCAACCTTTATTAGATATAAGTATGAGGTTAAGTATTAAAAAATATTATAATTAAAGATAATAACTTTAAAGCCCTTAATTGGGCTTTTTTCATTAGGTTAAAAGGAAATATTTGTAAATACAATTAATATATGGTATAATATTCCATATAAAGAAATATATAGCTATTAAATTAATCAGGAGGTAATATTTTTGTTAAAAAAACTAACAGTTTATTTACTAGTATTCTTAATTTTATTTTCATCTATTTTTAATGATAATGCTAAGGCAAACTCTACTTCTCAGGATGTAATTATTGCAGTTAATGCTTTAAATGAAATTACTCTTTCAAAATCTGAAGTAAATCTTTCGGTCACTTCACCAACTGAAAGTGGGGTAACTGAGGAAACTAGTGATTCATCAACTACAATGAGTTATTCAACAAATGAAAGTAATCAAAAAATTACAGCTCAATTAGATCGTGGTCTACCTTCAGGTATAACTTTAATGGTTGAAGTAGCAAGTACTAGTGGCACTTCTCAAGGTCAAGTTGTTTTAGAAGAGTTTTCTCAAGATATTATTACTGGATTAAGTAATACTTCGGAAAGCGGACAAACAGTTACTTATACGGTTGGTGCTAATATGTTTGCTGAACCAACTCCAGGTGTTACTTATACTGTAACGTATACAATTACAAGCTCTTAATAAAATATATTAATGGAGGATATTTATG
>JBEPXG010000099.1:0-6057 GCA_041642015.1 Halanaerobiales bacterium | reverse complement strand
AGGAGCCAGACATAGAACAGCAGAAAGGGTTGCCAAACAAACTTCTAACTTAGTAATAGCAATTTCAGAAAGAAGAGATATTATAACATTATATAAAGATGATAAAAAACATGTATTAGAAGATATTCGCGTTGTGCTTTCAAAAGCAAACCAAGCTGTTCAAACTCTAGAAAAGTACCGCAAAGTATTTGACCAGACTTTGATTAATTTAAGTGCTCTTGAGTTTGAAAATTTGGTTACAATTGCGGATGTTGTTACTGTAATTAAAAGAGCCGAAATGGTTTTGAAAATAAAAAGTGAAATTGAAAGATATATTTTGGAATTATGAAATGAAGGACGTCTTATCAAGATGCAGTTAGAAGAATTAGTAATGAATGTGTAAGAAGAAAATAAACTGCTCATTAAAGACTATATTTCCGATGAGAAGTTAGAAGAAGGCACAACAGCTGAGGATATCATGGAAGAATTAAAAGAACTAAATAAAGATGACATGCTTTCGACCAGAGAAATAAGGAATGTATTGGGTCATGGTGGTAATGTAAATTCCCTTGATTTATTAATTGATCCTAGAGGTTACAGAATTTTAAGAAAGATCCCTCGCTTACCTATGCCGGTTATCGAGAATTTAGTTGAGGAGTTCGGTGACTTAAATGAAATTAATGTCGCCTCCTTAGATGAATTAGATGAAGTAGAAGGTGTTGGTGAAGTAAGAGCCCAAGCAATAAAAGATGGATTAAGAAGATTAAGAGATCAAGTTTTATTAGATAGACACATATAAAATGAAAATAAAAGGAAGGTTGATAAAATGTTTGATAAAGGAGATAGAGTAGTATATCCAAACCATGGAGCAGGAACTATTGTAGATGTAGAGGTAAAAGAAATACTTGGTGAGGAGAAAAAATATTATATCATGGAACTCCCAATTGGTGAAATGAGAGTTATGATACCAGTTCATAAAGTAGAAGAAATTGGTATTAGAGATGTAATTGATGAAGAAGAAGCAGAAAATGTATTTCATCTTTTAAAAGGTGAAAAAAGTAAGATGAGTCAAAACTGGAATAGAAGATATAGAGCAAATCAGGAAAAACTAAAAACTGGTGATATTTATGAGGTAGTAGAAGTAGTTAGAAACCTTACAATTAGAGATATGGAAAAAGGTTTGTCTACTGGTGAAAAGAAAATGTTAAGCAATGCAAGAAAAATTTTAATAAGTGAACTTGTGTTAGCCAAAAATATGTCTGAAGAAGAAGTGGTTGAAAAAATAGACAATATATTAGAAAACAATCCAAATGTAAATACTGATGAAGACTAAAGAGGAGGGAGATAAAAAATAAAAATTAAATAATGTTTTAAAAGGAGGTGATATCTAATGCTGAAGAAAATCATAAAAATTATACTCGGAATAATTGGTGCAGTTATAGGATACAATAGTGTTGTTATGTTAG
The DNA here is from genome assembly GCA_041642015.1 of Halanaerobiales bacterium. Lineage (GTDB taxonomy): Bacteria > Bacillota > Halanaerobiia > Halanaerobiales > M55B127 > M55B127. Next base: position 4,612 of record JBEPXG010000099.1, on the reverse strand, counting down.
GAATATCAGAGGAAATAGAGTTTACAACAGGAAATATAGGTTCTTTTTTAATCAGTAAACAGTTTATTGGAATTATATTAGGTGCTATTATAGGTTATTTTTTAATATCTTTTTTAATTGAAAAGCTATTGGATCTTATATTGAATTTTGATTATAAAATAAAGGAAATTTCCTGGAAAAAAATAATTATTTCATTTTTGGGTATTATACTTGGACTTATAATTGGTTCTTTAATAAATCTTGCTTTTTCTATTTCATCTATTCCAGGTTTAGGGTTGCCTTTACAAATTTTAATTAATGTAATCTTTATATATTTAGGTTTAACTCTAGCAATTTATAAATCTGATGATATTTTCAATTTTCTCTTTGAAAACAAAAACTTTCTTTCTAACGGTAAAAATAGTAACATTACAAAGAAAATTTTAGATACCAGTGTTATAATTGATGGAAGAATTTATGATATTTGTAAAACTGGTTTTGTAGAAGGAAAACTTATTATCCCTGAGTTTGTATTAGAAGAACTCCGTCATATAGCTGATTCATCTGATGGACTTAAAAGAAACAGGGGAAGAAGAGGCCTTGATATTTTAAAAAAGATGCAAAAGGATAGCAGAATAGATGTTGAAATAATATCTAAAAACTATGAAGAGATACCTGAAGTTGATAGTAAGTTGGTGAAATTAGCTCAAGAATATACAGCTAAAATAGTAACTAATGATTTTAATTTAAATAAGGTTTCTGAGCTGCAAGGTGTTTTTGTATTAAATATAAATGAACTTGCTAATGCAGTTAAACCTGTTGTTTTACCTGGAGAAGAAATGGATGTAAAAGTTATTAAGGAAGGTAAAGAGGATAGACAGGGAATTGGTTATCTTGATGATGGTACAATGATTGTTGTAGATAATGGTATTGAATATATGGATGAAGATATAGCTGTTATGGTAACAAGTATCTTACAGACTGCAGCTGGTAGGATGATATTTGCTAAACCAAAAGCAGAAAACAACTTTTAACAACTATTTTTTTGTAAGGAGATATAATATGTATAATACAGTAGTTATTCCTGCAGCTGGAATGGGCAGTAGGATGAAGATGAGAAAAAATAAATTATTTTTAAAATTAGATGGAAAACCAATCTTATACCACACATTAAAGACATTTATAGACAATTCATTTATTGAAGATATCATAATAGTGATGCAAGAAAATGAAATTGAATATTGTAAAAAAAACATAGTAAACCTATTTAAAACAAAAAAGAATATTAAAATAGTTGTTGGTGGAAAGTCAAGAAAAGAGTCTGTTTTTAATGGTATAAAAGCTGCAAATGAAAAAACAGATAATATTATTATACATGATGGAGCAAGACCATTAATAACTAATGACATAATCAATAAAGTTTTAGGTGCATTAGAAAATGAAGAAGCAGTTACAACTGGTGTAAATGTGAAAGATACTATAAAGATAAAAGATCATAATGATTACGTTGTTAAAACTGTAAATCGTAATAATTTAACATCTATACAAACCCCACAAGGTTTTAGATATGAATTGATAAAAAAAGCTCATCAAGAAAATATTTTTGATAAATCAATCACTGATGATGCCTATCTTGTTGAACTAATGAATAAAAAGGTTAAAATTATAGAAGGTTCATATGAAAATATTAAAATAACAACACCAATTGATATTACTGTTGCTAAAGAGATATTAAAAAGTAGGAGAGTATAAGATGAGAGTAGGAATTGGTTTTGATGTGCATCCCTTTCAATCAAACTGTGATTTATATCTTGGTGGTATAAAAATCAACTACAAAATGGGATTAAAAGGACATTCCGATGCTGATGTATTAATACATGCTTTAATTGATGCTCTTTTAGGGGCTATGGGAAAAGGAGATATCGGAGAAATCTTTCCTGATACCAACCCTGAATATAAAAATATTAGAAGTACAAAATTGCTTGACAGAGTTGTTGATTTAATGTTAAATAATAGTTACGAATTAATAAATGCAGATTTAATTATTATAGCAGAAGAACCTAAAATAAAAAAATATAAAAATAAAATTGAAGAAAAACTAAGTCAGATTCTAAAGATTGATCAATCACAGTTAAATTTAAAAGCTACAACGACTGAAGGTTTGGGTTTTATTGGAAAAATTGAAGGTATTGGTGCACAAGCAGTAGTACTATTAGAACAAAACAAATAATTATTTAGTATTGAGGAAGGTGGAAAAATTTATGTTAATTAAAGATATAATGACAAAAAATCCGATTACAATTGAGGTAAATTCAACTGTAATGGAAGCAGAAAGAATATTATCATTAAATAAAATAGGAAGACTAGTTGTAGTAAAAGATGAAGAAATTGTTGGTGTTTTAACTGATGGAGATTTAATGAATAATGATAATATTAATGAAAATATTGATAAATATATGTCTGAAGATATTATAACTATTAAAGAGTTAGATACAGTTCAAAAAGCGGCAAAAATTCTATCAGATAATCAAATTGGTGGTATGCCAGTTTTAAATAAAAATGATGAGCTGGTTGGTATTATAACTGCAGATGATATTGTTTATGGTTATATGAAAGATGAAGAAGAATTAGAGGTTGAAAAAAAGAATATTAATCCCGAAAGTGCTGCTATATATTTAGCTATGACAAGAACTAGAGAATATGAAGAATACTGGTTAGAGAAAATAAGTGGATATGGTTATAAAGGAGCTATTACTCAAACTGGAGCAAATGCTGAAAAATTACCAGTTAAACTTAGAGAAAGTACAACTGTTGCAGCAATTGCAAGAGGAGTAATCTCTGAAAATTCAAGAGAAAAATCTGCTGTATCAAATGCAGTTAAAGATGCGTATAGTCAATTAGCTTTGATTAATCCTGGATTAGGTGGTGGATTTAAGATAGCTGTTGTAAGGGGTCCTGAATATATATCAGTAGCAATATTTGGTAAGTTTGGTCATGCATTAGTAGATGGTCCTGAACAATTAGCGATAGGTACAAGTGTAATATAACAATCTCTATAATTTAAATATAATAATGTTCATAATATTTTAAGGAGGAATTTAAAGTGAGTGAAATGAGACTAAGATTTCCCCCAAGTCCAACCGGGAAAATTCATATAGGTAATATGAGAACTGCTCTTTTTAATTGGATATGGGCTAAAAAAAATAACGGGGAACTTGTTTTAAGAATAGAAGATACTGATCAAAAAAGATCTACAAAAGAATTTGAAGATATTATAATAAAAGAATTAGATTGGCTAGGATTAGATGTAGATGAAGGTGCTGGTGTAGGTGGTGAAAATGGTCCATATCGTCAATCTGAAAGAATTGATATATATAGAAAATATGCTGATAAACTTCTCAAAGAAGATAAAGCATATAAATGTTATTGTAGTGAAGAAGAACTAGATCAAATGAGAGAAGAAGCTTTAGCAAATGACAAGATGCCTAAATATAATGGTCATTGTCGTAATTTATCAAAAGAAGAAGAACAAAAATATATCAATGAAGGAAGAGAACCTGTAATAAGATTTAAACTTCCTGAAGAAAACAAAGATATTATAGTAAAAGATGATATTAGAGGAGATGTAACATTTAATTCATCTGTACTAGATGACTTTATAATATTTAAATCTGATGGTATGCCCACATATAATTTTGCAGTTGTTATTGATGATGCTTTAATGAAGATAACTGAAGTAATCAGAGGTGAAGATCATTTATCTAATACACCAAAACAAATCTTGATTTATGAAGCATTAGGTTTTGAAGTACCAAGATTTGCTCATTTACCTTTAATTTTAGATAGTAATAGAGCAAAATTAAAAAAGAGAAGTAAAGATGATGATGTATATATTGGTGAATATAGAGAAAAAGGGTATCTACCCGAAGCTTTATTTAACTTTTTAACATTTTTAGGATGGGCTCCTCCAGAAGATAAAGAGATATTGACAAAAGAGGAAATAATAGAAAACTTTGAACTTAAAGATATTAATAAAAGTGCTGCTGTATTTGATATAGATAAACTAAATTGGGTTAATGGTAAATACATTAGAGAATCTGATTTAGATTATATTGTAGAATTATCAATACCCTATTTAAAAGAAGCTGGTTTTGTTGATGATGAATTTGTTGAAAATAATCATGAATGGTTAAAAAAAGTTATTGAAGTAGCCAGAACTGGTGTTGATTATTTAGCGCAAATACCTGAAGAAGCAGAACTATTTTTTGAAGAGTTAGAGTTTGAAAATAAAGAAGAAGCTATTGAAGAATTCAAAGAAGAGGGTGTTGAATTAGTATTTGAAACCCTTGAGAAAAAACTAAAAGAGCTTAAAGAGTTTACTCCTGAAAATATTAATAAAATATTTTCTGAGTTAATAAAAGAGTTACCAGTAGGTGGAAGAACTGTATATCATCCTACAAGATTAGCTCTTACAGGTTTAAACTCAGGTCCAGAAATGAAAAATGTCATATATATACTTGGTATTGAAGAAACTATAAATAGATTAGATAATGCAATAGCAATGACTAAAGAAAAATAAATATATAAAAAAAGACTTCTCCTTTTATGGAGAAGTTTTTATCAAGAGGGGAGT
>JBEPXG010000098.1:0-6094 GCA_041642015.1 Halanaerobiales bacterium | reverse complement strand
ACAGCATTATTAAATACTGTTTCTAAATCTCTTAACAGTTCACCAGGGTTTTTCCCTCGTAAGAAATCCCAGCCTGGCCACATGAATTGAGCATTTTCGGGTAGCTCATTATCAACTTCTGGCAGTACACTTGGGAATAAACCCTGTTTAGCGAAAATTTTACCCATTTTTTTAGAGGCCATTAAATCAATCAGAGGCTGCATCTGTTCAATTTTTTCTTTTTTAGTTAGCATAAATATAGGAGAAACAATTGCCCCATCTTCTGGCCAGATAAATTCCATATGTGGAAAACGCTTCGCCATTCTTGTAAAGAAGTAAGGCATAATTGTGATTGCAGGTTGATTATCAGCTTTTCTTCCACCCTCTTTAACCATCTGAGATGGATGCAGAGCTTTTTTCATGGAACGACCCAGATTCTGAACTCCTTCTCTGCCGAAAGCTTTATAGATATTTAATAAAATTGCATTAAAGAGATCAAAGTCACTAACCGGCAGACTAACACTGTTGGCAAATTCTTCACTTAAAATTTCTTCCCAACTCTGTGGAACTTCTCTTCCATTCAGCTCTTCTTTATTAACCAAAAATACTGCAGGTACAATACTTAAGACTGAATAATCACCCTCGGGATCTAATAGATCAACATCTGCTTTAGTAAAATCTTGATTAAGCTCTTTAATTCCGGTAGCATCTTTAAAAACATCCTGGCGACGGAAGCGATCCATCAAATCTTTATCAAAGAATAAATCAAAACCAGCAGAAATAAAGATATCTGAAAGTTCATCTGCAGATTTTATTTCTGCAAAACCATCTTGCAGCCATTCCAGTCCCTGAGAAGCAGATTTTAAATCAAGCTCTACCTCATAATCAAGCTGAGCTGTTATTTTTTCCAGTTCTTCAGTCATTGGAATTTTGACTGGACAGGGTAAAGAACCTGAAACTTTAATTTTTTCTCCACTGCTGCTCTTAACTTTATTTTTGTTTATTTCTGTTTCCATTAAATCCACAAGCTTATCTAAATCCAAATTTTTAAGCCCGGCAGCTTGTTTTAAAGTAATATGTTTACCAAAACTTTTCCTCTTTGCCTCATCATTTAATTGGCTAAATCCTTTATTAACCAGTACTGAAACTACTGTAGGATATTCTTTAGTTATCTCAAATAAATTTTTATTAACATCAATTTTTCTTTCCATTCTTAAAACACTCCTTTTTATTAAAGAGTTACTCAATGAATAGTTATTTGATACAAAAAGACTGTTTTGTACCATATACCTATATATAATCAATAATTTTTATTAACTATTTAAAGTTTAGTATATTACTCAACTTTATTCTGTGAGATATCTCACTCAAATCAAACTTTTTAATATAATTTTTAAAATATATATCAAAAACATTATTTAGATTATGTCAACATTATTTTCTCATTACACAAAAATATGCTATAAAATAAAAAAAGCCCCTTCAATTACGAAGGGGTTTGATTTCTTATATATTAATGGCGGAGAGACGGGGACTCGAACCCCGACACCTTTCGGCTTCACCGGATTTCAAGTCCGGCTCCTTAGCCAATTCGGACATCTCTCCATTTTTGGCACATTTTAAATTTTACTATATAATGAAGCTATTGTCAAGACATTAACGGTAATCATTTATAATTTTTTCATATTTGAAATATTATCTTTATATATTTTGTGTTTATAATAAAATATTTGATGACAAAATCAAACTTTCTTATACTTTACTTAACAAACATAATTTAATAATTTTATGAACTAAAATTTACTTAAAACAAAATCTTTATTTGTAAAATTACCATTAAAATTATATATATCCTCTAATTCACTAAATGTTCTTTTTTTAAATTTATTATAATCTTTTATTGCTTTTAATTGTTTTGTATTTCTTATTTTGTTAAACCGATCAAAATCATCAAATAATATTTTTACAATTTTTTGATCTATTTTATAGTTTTTTACCTCGTGTTCTAATATATTCATTATTTTTATTTTTCCATATCCATTACGGTATGGCCTATCTTCAGCTAAAGCTGTAAAAATATCTGAAACAATCATTATTCGCGAACCAATAGATAGTTGATCCTCATTTAATCTAAAAGGATAGCCAGTACCATTTAATTTTTCATGGTGATAACCTGCCCACTCTTTTAATTTAGGAATTTCCTTTATATTATCAAGTACATAATATGAATGATAAGAATGAGTTTCCATCAAAGCCCATTCCTCTTTTGTTAAATCTTCTTTTTTATTTATTACATTAAATGGTAAAGAAATTTTACCTATATCATGAAAATATCCAGCTATTTCTATGATCTTAACATCTTCTTTTGAAAAACCAATGACTTTAGCTATTTCTGATGCTATGGATGCTGTACCTTTTGAATGAGTTGCTGTATAAGGACTTCTAAAATCAATTATATGACTTACTATTTCACTAATACTTAAAACCTGTCTCAAAGACAAATTTAAATCTAAATTTTTATATATATAATCCTCTACTAATGATTCAAGATTATTCACATTTACCATATCAAGCCAGAATGATTGTTGTTTAAACAAATCTTTGATTTTTTTATATATTATTGGATTAATTTGATTATTAACTATTTTTTCTAATTCTTCTATAATATATATGTTTTTTGAAAGAATATTCCTTTCATTTTTATTAATTAAGGCAGCTGTAATATCTGCCAAATGTAAAATATTACTTAAAAAATTCACTTCATTATTTTTCATATCTTCCCAACTACTGTGATGGTTTTTTAATATTTCATCATATCCTCTGAAAGGAAAATAATCTTTTATCAAACTATATCCTACATATGAATGTTGTTCATTTGTTTGATTAGTCAAAATTTCATCTATTTCTTTATCAAAATATATAATTCCTATATCATGTATCAAAGAAACAAAAACTAATTTCCTTAATTGTTCTTTATTTAATTCAAATTCTAATCCTAATCTTAACGATATATAAGAAACCAACTTATGATGACCAGTAATTTTAGTACTTATTAGATCTAAAGAATCTGATATTGTTTTAATAACATTATAAAAAGATACTTTAACTTCACTACTTTTATTCATAAATATTCCCTTTCTTGTTATAAATATTGAGAGAGAAGATATATTATCTCTCTCAATTTAATATAATTTTTTATAGTTTAAACTGTGCAACTTTTTGTGATAAACTTTGTGCCATATCAGCTAATGCTTCTGAAGTACTAACTATTTCTTCAGTTGAAGCGCTTTGTTCTTGGCTAGAAGCTGCAACTTCTTCAGCATTATTTGACACTTCATGACTAACTGAAGCTATTTCATTTACTGTTTCTTTTACTTTCTTACTATTTTCATTCATTGTAATAGAAGATTTAGAAATATCTTTTATTAATTCTCTTAAGTCTCTTGAAGTTTTATATATTTTATTGAAAGTATCTTCTGTATCCTTAATTGTATTCACACCATTATCAACTGCTTTTTCAGTTCTCTTCATTTGATTAATGGTTTCTTTGACACCAACTTGGATTTTATCAATTAACTGAGCTATTTTTTCAGTTGCACTTGATGACTCTTCTGCTAAATCTCTTATTTCATCTGCTACAACACTAAATCCACGACCCGCTTCTCCAGCTCTTGCAGCTTCAATCGCTGCATTTAAAGCTAATAAATTAGTCTGATTAGCTATTCCACTTATTAAATCAACAATATCATTAATTTTTTCAGAAATATCTCCTAACTCATCTATTTTTTTAGAAACAGTATTTGATTGATTCTTGACCTCAGAAACTTGAATTATAGAAGATTTAACTGATTTGTTACCACTTTCAATATTTTCAATAACATTATCTGCTGATAAATCCATTTCTTTTGTTCTTATATCTATTTGATCTATTTGATCAACTAAATCATCTATATTATCTTTTGTTTGTTCAACTTGTGCTGATTGTTCTTGTGAACCAGAAGCTACCTCTTGTATTGCACTTCCAACTTGTTGAGCTGAAGCTGAAATTTCTTAACTAGATGCAGATAATTCTTGGCTGGAAGCCGCTAATTGGTCAGATGTTTCTGCAATTTGTTTAATAATATTTTTAAATCCATTTATCATTTTATTAAAAGAAGATTTAATCTGATTAATTTCATCTCCATCTATATTTTCATTATAATCTATACTTACTGATAAATCTCCGTTTTCAGCCAAAGCCATCTTTTTACTTAAGGCTGTCAATGGTTTTGATATATTATCTGCTAATAAATATATTATTATTCCCATAATAAGCAAAGCCACAATAAATACAATACTTAAAATTGTAATTGTATTTGATTTAATTATATTTATACTTTCTCTAGAATTTGATAAAAATCCATCTACTATAGAAGCATAGGTTCCTGCACCAACAAAAAAATTAGTTCCAGAGATTGGTTCAACATAACTATATTTTAATTCCTCTTTATTGGTATTGGGATTCAAATAATAATACTCCACAAATCCTCCACCATTTTTTGCTGTATTAGATAATTCTCTAATTAAATATTTGCCTTTTGTATCCTGCACATGCCACCTATTAGTTCCTTCTAATTCTTTTTCGGTTGGTTGAGAAATAGTATTTCCTTGAAAATCATAAATAAAAAAGTATCCAGCTTCACCAAAACGTACAGTATTATTTTCTTCTATTAATAATTCTTGTAAATCCTCTTCTGTAATATTCTCTCCTTGATTTGTAACAATTAATTCTAGGTTTTGAGCCATAACTTCTGTTGCATTTGAAATTCTTTCTTTTTCTTTTGTTAGTAATGATTCTTTCAAAATATTTCCTGTTTCAGCTTGAAGATTATTAAATTGATAAAAAACTATACCTCCTATAGCAATTATTGTTACCAAAAATGCTACACCAATAAATAGTAATATTTTCTTTTTAATATCCAAATTATTCTTTAACATTTATTCACTCCTGTCCACAACTGTTTGCTGTGTTTTTTATTAGTAATAATTACTTATATTGGTATTATATCCTATAATTCTCTTATTAGGAAACATTACTATTTGCTATAATTGGAGTTTAACATCCGTATTATGCCTATATCTACTTAATGCTTAATATTTTATATCCTTCAGCAAGTTTACTAATTTTATCAATTTATTAATAATTTTTAACCTTAAAAAAAATAATTATTCATTCATTACTTCATATTATTCAAAAAATTAATGATTTATTCTTTTTACCTCTTAAATAATAAATATGTGGCTTCACATATAAGAACTAGATATTAAAGCAATTGTAAAATTAAAATTGGTAAAATATTATTAATATATATACTTTTATTGTTTAATATTTATTCAAAAATTTTTTTCTTACAAAATAAAAAAAGTACCCTGTAAAGGGCACTTTATTTTTAAAATATAATATTTTTTATATATGTGACTCTATAGTTAGTTTTATTTAATTACATCTATTCCCATATATGGTCTAAGTACTTCAGGAAAAGTAACACTTCCATCTTCATTTTGATAGTTTTCTAAAATAGCAGCAACTGTTCTACCGATTGCTAGTCCAGAACCATTTAATGTATGAACATATTTTGTACTTGCATCAGGTTCTGGTCTAAACCTAATACCTGCTCTTCTGGCTTGGAAATCTTCAAAATTACTACAGCTTGATATCTCACGATAAGTATCATATGCAGGCATCCATACTTCTAGATCATAAGTTTTTGCAGAAGAGAATGTAAGATCTCCTGTACATAATGCAACAACTCTATATGGTAGTTCTAATTTCTGCAATACATCTTCTGCATCACTTGTTATTCTTTCTAATTCATCATAGGATGTTTCTGGGTCAACAAACTTAACCATCTCAACTTTATTAAATTGATGTTGTCTAATTATACCTCTTGTATCTCTACCATGTGCTCCTGCTTCTGCTCTAAAACAAGCACTATAAGCTGTATGATAAATTGGTAAATCTTCTTTTTGTAAGATTTCATCTCTATACATATTAGTAACAGGTACTTCAGCTGTTGGAATTAAATAATATGGTAAACCATTTAGTTTAAACATATCTTTTTCAAACTTAGGTAAT
>JBEPXG010000097.1:0-6095 GCA_041642015.1 Halanaerobiales bacterium | reverse complement strand
AATGATCATTGCGATTTCAGCTAGTCATAGAAAAGTTGGTAATTCAGATGAAATGTTAGATATCTTTATTGATGAAATTTCAAAATCTGAAAAAATTGAGAAAATAAAATTAATTAATTATGATTTGAATATATGTGAGGCATGTTTAGACTGTCATCAAGATGGTTTATGTATTTTAGATGATGATATTAATAAACTTTATAAAAAATTTGATAAAGCTGAAGGACTTGTTATTTCTTCACCTGTATATTTTGCTTCTATTACTTCTGCATTGAAAATATTTATTGATAGAGCAGAACCTTATAGAGCAAAAAATATATTACAAAGCAATAATAATTCAGATAAAAATTATAAAAAGGGTTATTTATTAGGAGTAGGTACTTATAAAACGGATCTTTTTTATAGTAATGCTAAAAATATTGTTAAAAATTATTTTCATTCATTAAATACAAAGTATATAGGTGATTTATTTTTCAAAGGTGTTGAAAAAAAAGGAGAACTTGAAGGTATTGAATTTTACGAAGAAAAAATTAGACAGGCTGCTCGAAATTATTTAAAAGAATTATAAGGGGGCATTATAATGGCAAACAAAGAACTTGAAGTTATTAAAGAAGCAATTTTAAATGAAAATGAAGGTTATCAAGTTTATATGATGGCTGCAGAACGCATTGATAAAAATGAAATAAGTAAGTCATTTAAAAAATTAGCTAAAGAGGAATTAAAGCATATTGATTGGTTAAAAGATCTTTATCAAGATATTAAAGGAAATGAAAAAATCAATTTCACTGTTGATGAAATTAAACCTCCTGAAAAACCTAGAATATTCAAATGGGACAAAATAGAAAAAGAAAACTTATCTTTTGCTTTATCTGTATTTGGTCTAGGTGTAAAAATGGAAAAGGAAGCAATTGAATATTATAAAAATGCGGTAAGCAACACAGAATCTAAAGAAGCAAAAAGTTTGTATAAGAAAATAATTGAATGGGAATATCAGCATTTGAACTTCTTTCAAGAACAGTATGATATGTTGAGGGAAGACTGGTGGGCTGAACAAAGTTTTGAACCATTTTAATGTGAAAAACCCTGCTTTTTAGCAGGGTTATTACTTATTTTAAACCATTTTTGTGTTCAGAAGCTAATTTTATATAATGTTCAGCATTTTCTTTAATAGATTTTATTTCTTTTTCAGTAAGTTCACGAATTACTTTAGCAGGTGTACCCATAATTAAACTATTTGGTGGAAATTCTGAGTTTTCTGTAACTAAGCTACCAGCAGCAACAATAGAATTTTCTTTTATAAGTGCATCATTTAGTAAAATAGCTCCCATCCCAATAAGACAATTGTTTTCAATTTTACATCCATGTATAGTGGCATTATGCCCAACAGTTACATTTTCTCCTATTATTAGAGGTTGTTTAGTATCAACATGTAATGCAGAGTTATCTTGAATATTTGTGCCTTTTCCTAAGACTATTTTGTTAAGATCAGCTCTTAATGAAGAATTATACCAAATACTTGTTTTTTCTTTCATTTCAACATTACCCACTACTTGTGCTCCTGGGGCAATAAATGAGCTATCAGCTATTTTAGGTTTATGGTCTTTATATTTATGAATCATTATATTACCTCCTTTATATTTTTATTTTATTCAACACAAAAGATTCTAATCCTTCTTATAATAATTTATTATACTTGAATATAAGAGATTTATTTATTATAATTAAATAAGTATGGAGGTTAAAATCATGAAATTTGCAATTATTGGCGGTACATTCAATCCTGTACATATTGGTCATCTTATTATTGCTGAAAGAGCCTATCTGGATTTCAATCTGGATAAGGTTATTTTTATGCCAGCAGGAAATCCTCCTCATAAGAATAATAAAAATGTAATTGATAAAAATCACAGGATAAATATGTTAAAAACTGTCATAAAGGAAAATAATCATTTTGAATTATCTTTATGGGAAATAAATAATCAAGGGAAATCTTATACAGTAAAAACAATTGATTACTTTAAGAAAAAATATAATGTTGATAGAGTGAACTTAATAATAGGAACTGATTCTTTAGCACAAATATTTAATTGGTATCAACCAGAATATGTTTTATCTAATTCCAAATTAGTTGTTGCTAAAAGAAGTGGCTATTCTTATTCCGAAGCAATGAAAGATCAACGGTTGAGAAAGTATCAAAAAAATATCAATTTATTAGATAATTCTTTAATAGATATATCTTCAACAATGATAAGAGAATATGTTAAAGATAATAAATCAATACGTTATCTTACACCTGATTCAATTATTGAATATATAAAAAATAATAAATTATATAGGTGAAATTAATGGTTAACATAAATGATTTAAAATCAAAATTAAAGAATCTAGACAATTTTAGATATAAACATAGTTGTTTAGTAAAAGATACAGCAGTTAAGTTAGCTAAAAAATATGAAGCTAATATTGAAAAGGTTAAAATAGCGGCTTTATTGCATGATTATGCTCGTAACTATTCAAATGATAATTTAATAAACATTGTGAAAAATAATAATATTAACATTGATAAATGGGAACTAGAAATTCCTGAATTATTACATTCTCCAGTAGCCGCATTTATAGCTAACAGAGATTATGCTATCAACGATCATGAAATATTAAATGCAATTAGATACCATACTATTGGTAGACCTAAAATGAGTAAAATAGAAAAAATTATATTTGTTGCTGATATAATTGAACCAAATCGAGATTTTCCCGATATTAATCTTATTCGCAATGCAGCAGACAATAATTTAAATAAAGCAGTATTTTTAGTCTGTGATTTTACTATAAAATATAACATTGACCAAAAAAAACTAATACATCCTAATACATTATTAACTAGAAATTATCTCTTGAAGGGAGAAAACTAGATGTTTAAAAAGCTTAACTTAAAATTAATCGGTATTATAATATCATTATTATTAATCATATTTTTATTATATATATTTTTAAATGATGATTTTAGTTTGTTAGATTTAAATCCATTTAGAGAATCAAAGATAAATGTTTTAGTAGCAGGTTATGATTCTACTTTAAATGGACCACCACGAGCTGATACCATAATAGTAGCTAGTGTTGATTTAAGTTCTAAAAAGATCGGGTTACTATTTATACCTAGAGATACAAGAGTTAAAATCAGTGATAGGGGTTTTGACCGAATTAATGCTTCTCATGCTTATGGTGGTATTGAACTATTAAAAGATACTGTAGAGGATTTTATTGATATAAAGTTAGATTATTATCTAGAAACTGATTTTAATGGATTTGCAGATATAATTGATTTGATTGGTGGTATTGATATTCATATTGATAAACCACTTCATTATGTAGATAATGCCGGAGGATTATACATAAATCTTCCAGCAGGGAATGTTCATCTAAATGGTGAAAAAGCACTACAGTATGTTAGATATCGTGGTAATACAGGTGATATAGGCAGGGTTGCAAGACAACAAAAGTTTGTTGAGGCTTTGATGAATAAGGCAATATCTTCTCAAACTTTACTTAATACACCTTCTATATATAAAGAAGTAATGAACTCTGTAAATACTAATATTCCTTTAAAAGATGTAACACCATTTTTAAAATTAGCTAAAAATCTTGATTTAAGTAAAGTAAAAACTGAAATGGTTCCAGGCAAACCAAAATATATAAATAATGCAAGCTATTGGATAGCAGATGAAAATGCTTTAGATATAATGGTAGATAATTTAATAAGAAGTAAAGAATATATCCAAAATGATAAATATTATATAACTATATTAAATGGTAATGGTGAATCAGGAGTTGCTTCAAAAACTGCAGAAGAATTAAAAAAATATGGATTTAATATAAAAGAAATATCTAATGCAGATAACTATGATTATGAAGATACTATCATATATTATAAGGAAAATGAAAAAGTAGCTGATGGTATTCAGGAAATATTAGGTGGTGTTATAGAAAATTCTGAAGAAATAGAGACTGATTTTCAGATAATATTAGGTGAAAAATTTTTAGATAATACGATAGTTAAAAGGGAGGAACTTAATTAATGACAGAAGATAAATATAAAAAGATTGCAGAACTTGCAGCTGAAGCTGCAGATGACAAAAAAGCAATTGATATTGAAATTTTAAATGTTGAAGGTATAACTATAATAGCAGATTATTTTGTTATATGTTCAGGTAATACTGATAAACAAGTTCAGGCTATTGCAAGAGCGATTGAAGAAAAATTAGATGAAGAAGAAATTTATCCTAAGCAAATTGCCGGGAAAGATGAAGGTAGATGGATTTTAATGGATTATGCTGATGTTATTGTTCATGTGTTTCATAAACATGAAAGAGAATACTATGAGCTGGATAGATTATGGGCTGATGCTGAGAAGATATTAAAAAAAGAAGAAACTTCTTGACTTTAAGCTTATAAATTATTATAATTTTTTATATAGATAAATATTGATAATATGGACAGTGAAAGAAAGTAGTAGTAATATTATATTTTATAGAGAACTACTGGTTGGTGTAAAGTAGTAATATAATATTATGAACTCGTTCTGGAGTCTATACCATTGAAATTAAGTAGATGGTATCGTTAGAATGCGTTAATTTTTTAAGTGGATAACTACTATCTATTAGGGTGGTACCACGGGTAATCAACTCGTCCCTTTCTTGGGGATGAGTTTTTTTATTTTATAATACATTATTAGATTATCAAGGGGGAATAAGAAGTGAAGGATTATTATAATTTTGAAGAAATTGAAAAAAAGTGGCAAAAGAAATGGGATGATGAAAGTCTTTATAAAACAAAAAACAAGGATAAAAAAGATAATTACAATGTATTATAAATGTTTCCTTATCCTTCAGGTAAGTTACATATGGGTCATGTAAGAGTTTATTCTATAGGTGATGTTATAGCACGATTTAAAAGGATGAAAGGATTAAATGTACTACATCCAATGGGATGGGATGCTTTTGGTCTTCCTGCAGAAAATGCAGCAATTAAACATGGAAATATTCATCCACGAGAATGGACTTGGGATAATATTGAAAGCATGAAGGAACAGATGAAAGCATTAGGTTTAAGTTATGATTGGGACCGAGAAGTTGCAACTGCAGATCCTGATTATTATAAATGGACACAATGGTTTTTTGTAAAGATGTTTGAAAATGATTTGGCATATAAAAAACAACAAGCTGTTAACTGGTGTCCAAGTTGTGATACAGTGCTTGCTAATGAACAAGTTGTAAATAATCGTTGTGAGCGCTGTGATACGGTTGTTGAACAAAAAGAACTGGAACAATGGTTTTTAAAGATTACCGATTATGCTGATGAACTTTTAGAAGGACATGATAAATTAGATTGGCCTGAAAGAGTTAAAACAATGCAAAAAAATTGGATAGGTAAAAGTGAAGGAATGAAAATTAAGTTTCCTATTAAAGAAATTAAAAAGGAGCTTGAAGTTTTCACCACAAGACCTGATACAATTTATGGAGCAACATATATGGTATTAGCACCTGAACATCCATATGTGAATGAACTTATCAAAGGAAAAGACAATGAAGATAAGATTAGAGAATTTATAAAAGATGTTAAAGCTCAAAAAGAAATGGAAAGAACATCTCCTGAATCTAAAAAAGAGGGAATATTTACTGGTAGTTATGCAACAAACCCGATGACTGGTGAAGAAATTCCAATTTTAATAGCTAATTATGTTTTAATGGGTTATGGTACTGGAGCAATAATGGCTGTACCAGCACATGATCAAAGAGATTTCGATTTTGCAAAAAAATATGATCTTCCAATTAAAGCTGTAATTCAACCACATGAAAAAGAAGAGAAATTAGATGGCTCAAATATGAATGAGGCATATAGTGAAGATGGTTATTTAATCAATTCTGATAAATACAATGAACTAAATGTAAATGAGGCATTTGACGCAATTGCTGATGATATGGAAGAAAACGATATTGGTAATAGAGAAGTAAATTATAGACTAAGAGACTGGTTAATTTCAAGGCAGAGGTACTGGGGGGCCCCAATACCAATTGTATATTGTGATAATTGTGGAG
>JBEPXG010000096.1:0-6105 GCA_041642015.1 Halanaerobiales bacterium | reverse complement strand
AATAAAGGTTATTATTTATCAGGTTATAAAGATAAAATATTTTCATCAGACTTAGGATGGTCAAATTATAGGAGAGATAGTGAAAATCATGCGATAATTATTGATTACCCTCAAAATGGGACTTATAAATTAATTTGGTATAAAGATGATACTAATATTTACTTTAACTTTATAAATAAAACTGAAGTGAGTGGAACAATATATTTCGAACAGGATGATGGAAACAGACTTGATTTAGAAGTTACAGGTAAAAAAATAAAATAACTTAAATGATATCAATTTCAATCAACACAACACAATGTTAATAGAAGCTTATTGAGTAAAAGCACTGAAACCTCTTTATCCAAAATGGTTTCAGTGCTTTTAATATTCCTTAATATTCTTTAAATCAATTTATTGAATTTGGTTTTCTTATTTAATGAACCATAATAAATAAAAAAATGATTTTAAATATATTAATAAAATCGGTTATTAATTTAAAACTTTACTTTTAATTATCATATCATATTTTAAGATTTTTTTAAAAACATTATTCTTTATTAATCTTTTTTAACAATCTATTTTTTCTATGTTTTAACTTAGATATTTTTTCTTGATATTTTTGTGTGATTGATCTATTTTCATTTAATAGTTTGATCGCTCGCTCTGTATTAGTTAAAGCTATTTCATATTTTTTTAAATTATGTTCAAAATACTTTGCTTTTTCAATATAAGGAAATATACCTAATTTCTTTTTTTCTATTAATAAATCCCATATTTCTAAAGCTTTTTCATACCTATTTATCCTTTTATACTGCCAGCTTAATTTTTTTAAGGCTTTATATTTAATATTATTTTTTTGAGATATCTTTACTGATTCTTCTAAATGTTTAATACATCCTTTATAGTCTTTTTCTTTTTCTCTTAACCTACCTAATTGATAAAGTTCCTGTGAACTTAAGTCATCAATATTATTTAGGTGTATTTCTTTTAGATGAGTAAAAAGTGTTACTAATGATAAAATATCATAAAGGTTATGTTCTATTACCGGAGCAAGTAACTTATAATCATTTTTCTCTATAAAATCAAAATAAATTCCTGGTATCATACTTCCAGGTATATCATCGTTTCTTTCAAAATCTAATACTTGTGTTTCAAGAGACCCTAATGAACAAGAATCTAAAAAAGACCAAATCCTTCTTGCTGAATGTAATAAATCAAGATGTAATCTATGTTTTGAATACCTTAATCTATTTAAAATCAATCTTGTTTTAATTAAAGGAAGATCAAAACTTTTTCCATTAAAAGAAACTAATATGTCTTTTTGGTCTAATAGTTCTTTAACCTTCTTTAACATAGCAGCTTCCTCATCATAATCACGCATAATGTGTTGTTCAATAGTTAATACATTTTCATTGAAATAACCTACCCCTATTAAAAATGCTATAGTTCCTGTTCCTCCCATTAATCCAGTTGTTTCAGTATCAATAAAAAGAAGATTGTCTTTTATATTTTTAAATTCATAATCAACTACTGTATTAGCAATAACCTGTATAATATCAGTATTAATTTCATTGAAAAGCTTATTTATCTTATATAAACCATGTTTATGCTCTAAAGGATAATTTTTACTAGTTTTTAAATAGACACCTTGATTATTAGATACTTCATTACTATTAAATATATTCACATTTTTATATTTAACTTCATTTTTTTCTATCTTTTGCTTGTTCGAAGTATCATTTTTCTCAAACTGTTTTAATTTATCCCTTAGATTCACCCTTTAGAACCTCCTTTAGAAGAAAAAGAGTTTTTTCTTTACCATTAAGTCCAACCTCATTTACTGGTCCAACACAGGCTGGACAACCACTCTCACATGGACATTTTATTAAGTAATTGTAGGCTGATTTTAATACTTTATAATCAATTCTATATAATTTTTCACTCAAACCTATTCCACCAGGATAACTATCATAAATAAATATAGTTGGTCTTGATGTATAGGGTGATTTAATCTGTACTGTTGAATTAATATCACCAGGATCACACATTAAATATATTGGAGCAATATTTACTAACAGATTTGAAAGTCCTAATAATGCATATTCTAAAGTCTTTTTATTAAGTTCATTTTCAAATTTTTGATTTAAACTCATCCACCATGCTGTAGTATGCATTTCTACCTCTGGTAAATTAATATCACCATAACCAACATTTTCATGAGTATTAAATTTAACCTTTTTATACATTGTTGCTTGAGCGCTTACTACAACTTCTCCATATTCTGAACTTCGTTTACTGAGTTCTTTTTTATTAAATTGATCCAATACCCTTAAATCTACAGCTAAATTAGCATCTGTATAAAAATTAACATCTACTTCTTTTACATAAGCCTTTTTACCATCATAATCTAATTCTTTGACCTGATATTGCTTACCCTCGTGAATATATATTGCATCATTATGAATAGTTGTAGGAACACTAAAGTAATCAACTCTACCTATAACTTTGGAGCTTCCTGTTTTGGTTTTATCTATTACAACAAAATCATCAGAGGAAGCACTTCTTAAACTAATATCTTCTGCAGGATATCTTTCTGCAGACCAATACCATTTACCAGATTTATATCTTAAAACATTATTTTCTTCTAAATATCTTAAGATTTCTTCTGTTGTTTCAACACCAAACTGTTCACCATCCTGAAATGGAAGTTCAAAAGCAGCACATTTAATATGTGAAAGTAAAATCATTAGATTATTAGGGTTAATCAAAGCACTTTCTGCAGGTTGATTAAAAAAGTAATCCGGATTGTTAACAATATATTGGTCAAGAGCACTACTAGAAGCAACCATTATTGAAATAGATCTTTTTTGTCCTCTTCCTGCTCTTCCTGCTTGTTGCCATGAGCTAGCTATTGTACCAGGATAACCAGCTAAAATACTTGCATCTAATTGCCCAATATCAACACCTAATTCTAAAGCATTTGTACTAACCACTCCATGAATATCTCCATCTCTTAAACCTTTTTCTATATATCTTCTTTCATTTGGTAGATAACCACCTCTATAACCTCTAATATTTACTTCGTTAGGTTTGTCATCCCTTAAATATGAAAGAATAATTTCAGTTCTCAAACGGCTTCTGGTAAATATTATAGTTTTTATTTTATTTTTTAAAAACATTGAAGCAATCTTTTTACTTTCTAAGACATAACTTCTGCGTATTCCTAATTCTTTGTTTACTACAGGTGGATTATAAAATATAAAATCTCTTGGCCCCCTAGGAGCACCATTATCATCAATAAGTTCAATCTCATCTCCAATTAATTTTGAACTTAATTCTCCCGGATTTTCAATAGTTGCAGAAGCACAGATAAATATGGGATCTGAACCATAAAAATTACAGATTCTTTTTAACCTTCTAATAACATTTGCTACATGACTACCAAATACTCCTCTATAACTATGAACTTCATCTATAACAACATATTTAAGATTTTCAAATAGTTTTATCCATTTTGTATGATGAGGTAATATACCCACATGAAGCATATCTGGATTTGTAATTACAATATGACCAGATTGTCTGATACTCTTTCTGGCACTTACTTGTGTATCGCCATCATATGTATAGGTTTTTATATCTTCTTTTAATGAAGTAATCAAATCATAAAGACCAGAGAGTTGATCTTGAGATAATGCTTTAGTTGGAAAAAGATATAAAGCTCTATTATTATCATCTTCTAATATAGAATCTAATACAGGTAAATTATAACATAATGTTTTCCCAGAAGCTGTTGGAGTTACTATAACTGTATTTTTATCATCTTTTATTTTTTCATATGCTATTTTTTGATGGGAATATAGTTTTTCAATACCATTTTCTTTTAACACATTTTTTATTTTCGAATTTAAATCACTAGGAAGTTCAGCATATTTTCCTTCTCTACCTTCTAATTCTTCCCATGCCATTATTCTACTCATAAAATCTGGTTTGTTTTTTAAATATGATTTCATCTGCTCTATATTCATTAATTTCACCTCGAAAGCGAACTGTTGTTCTATATTTAATTATTATACCATAAAAAAATATAAAAAAAAACACCGGTAAACCGATGTTTTTAAAATCTTCTTCCTATTATTTTTTCTGTTAACCAATAAATTATCTCACCATAATAATCATCTCTATAGGACTCAATAATTTTTTGTGATTTTTCTTTATATCTATATGCTAATTTTTCAGTATATTTTATCCCACCATTATCATGTACCAACTTTTTAATTTCTTCAGAATATTTTTCTGGTTTTTTCAAATACTTATCAAGTTTATCTTTTAAAACTTTATCCCCTTCATTATAAATATAAATTATTGGTAATGTATAAATTCCTTGAGTAAAATCATTTTTTTGAGGTTTTCCCAATTTTTCGTTTTCTTCTTGAAAATCAAAAAGATCATCTACTAACTGAAAAGACATCCCCATATAATATCCTAATTTACCCATTTTATAAACTTGATATTTGTTCATATTGGATAAATCTGCTCCTAATAAAGTACTCGATTTAAATAAAAGAGCAGTTTTTCGTTTAATTGCTTCTAAATATTCTTTAAAGGAAGGTATTTTGGTAAACTGTCTTTCAAATTGAGAAACTTCACCTTCACAAAGTAACTTAATACTTTTAATTGTATTTTTAATCTGTCTTAATAAAGCATTATCAATATTTTCATTACCAAACTCATTTATTATAATTTCAATAGCTAAAGCAAAGAGATAATCTCCCATAAAAATAGCTGTTTTATTTGAATAATGATAATGAGTAGTTTTTACTCCTCTTCTTAGAGAGGATTTATCAATTACATCATCATGAATTAAAGTGGCTAAATGAATCATTTCCATAGCTGCTGCCATTGGCCATACTCTATCTTTATTATAGTCACCTAAATGGCTAACAGCTAAAACTAAAGCTGGTCTAACTCTTTTCCCTCCAGCTTGAGCCAATCTTTTAATTTCATCTGATATCAATCTATTACTACTTGATAATTGGTCCTGAAAATATTTTTCAAAATTATTTAATTCATCAGCAAACTCGGGATATTTATCCCAAAACATGTAATCACCTACATTTAACTTAATATATTATTTGTATATTACTTCAAGCTCATCAACGGTAAATGTAATTTTATCTTTTAAGTCTTTACTTACATAAGCTTTATCATCTTCTGTTATTAAAACAATATTAATATCATCCATATTTTTAACTAATTCAAAAGATTTTTCTACTCCCATTATATAAAGAGAAGTAGATAATGCATCAGCATAACTTGAATCATTTGAAATAACAGTTGAACTAATAATACCATTTTTAGCCGGATAACCAGTTTCAGGATCAATTATATGATGATATCTTATCCCATTTTCAGTAAAATACCTTTCATAATTACCTGAAGTCACAACAGAAATATCTTCACCTTTTACAGCTGCAATAATATTTCCTCTTGTACGGTCAGGATCCTGAATACCAATATTCCATAAAGAACCATCAACTTTTTTTCTATGTACAGAAACATTTCCACCCATATTAATAAATGCACTTTCAACATCATTTTCATTTAAATATGTAATAATTTTATCAGCAGTATAGCCTTTAGCTATTGCACCTAAATCTATAGACATTTCTTCATTTTTTAAGTATACATTATAGTCATCCATCAATGCAAGATTATTATAATTGATTTTTTCGATAGTATTATTAATTTCTTCTTGTGAAGGAACTCTTTCATTTTCAGTACCTATACCCCATAAAGTTACTAAAGGACCTATTGTTGGATCAAAAGAACCATTTGTTTTTTTAGCAAAAAATAAGGCTTCTTCTAAAAGCTCATATGTTCTTTTATCTACTTGAACAGGTTTATTTCCAGCATTCAAATTAATTTTATAGATATCACTACCTTCAATGGTTTTACTTAAAACTTTCTCCAGATCTCTTATTCTACTTAAAGCCCCTTCTAATATTTCTTCAGAATTTTCATCATGAATACGTACTCTTACAAGTGTATTCATTAAAAATTCTGATCCTTCACTTTGTTTTACAGCTACATTGTTATTGTTTTCATTATCTATTTGCGAAA
>JBEPXG010000095.1:0-6215 GCA_041642015.1 Halanaerobiales bacterium | reverse complement strand
AATCAACACTTTTAAACTTACTTGGAGCCCTTGATAAACCAACTGATGGTAGTATCTTTATAAATGGTTCCCATATCAATGAATTAAGTGATGATCAGTTAGCACTTTTTAGAAATAAAAATATAGGATTTGTTTTTCAATTCCATCACTTATTACCTGAGTTTACTTCAGTAGAAAATGTATTGATTCCTAACTGGATAGATGCTGGAAACTCTAACTCAAATGATAAAAAAAGAGCAATGGAACTATTAAATCTTGTTGGTCTAGAAGGATTTGAAAACAAATTAGTTACTAAATTATCTGGTGGACAAAAACAAAGAGTAGCTATTGCTAGATCTTTAATGAATAAACCCGATATTATTTTAGCAGATGAACCAACCGGTAATCTTGATACAGAAACTTCAACTAAAATATATAATCTGTTAAGAGATATTAATAAAGAATTAGATACTACTTTTATAATTGTTACACATGATAGACACATTGCCTCAAAGACAGACCGAGTTATTGAGATTATTGATGGAAATATTGATAAAGATTATAAAAATAATCCTGAAGATGAGTTAAGTAACTTTGAACAAGTTGCACCAGAATACTGTTTTTTATGTGGACAAAATGTCAGAAAGTAACTTGTAAAATATTTATATTAAATGACTATTAATAATTTAGATATCATCTATTTGTTGTAAAATATTATTGTAATTTCCAATTTAATGAAGTATAATTATATTGTGATATAAAATACAAAATTCATTAATTGGAGGATCTTCATGAAAAAATATGAATACAAATGTGCATTTATATTAGGTATGGGAAACAAAACCACTAAAGAACTAAATGAATATGGTCAAGAAGGTTGGGAGTTAGTAACAACATGTTGGGCTTGGCATTATTTTAAAAGACCAATTGAATAATAACTTTAAAAGAATAAAATCAAATATAAAAGTATATGATATTAAAAACTTTTTCTAAAATAATAAGTATTAAAATAAAATATTTTTATAAAAGCACTGTTTATTTGCTCACCTTATACGTTCATGACAAATAAAATCAGTGCCTTTTATATTTAAGAGATAAAAATTATTTTAACATATTATTTTTAACAAGTATTATTTTTAATTAAATATTCAATCTATTCTTTAAAGTAAAAGAGGATTAATATATATTAATATTGAACTATAACTATGTACAAAAATTAAAGATGATGTCATAAAAATAACTCTAAAAAAGCTTTTAACATAATCTATTATAATAAAATATGTTTTAAACTCAAATTTTTTACTATATTTTTATCTTATTTTAATTAAGAAAAAGGAGGATAAGAACCTTATGAAAAAAATATTGAGAATAAATACTAATTCTAATGATTTTAATTTTGAAGCAGTTTCTAAAGAATATAATAAATTAAGTAGTAGAGCATTAATAAGCAAAGTATTAACCAATGAAGTTAAACCAACATGTGATCCGTTAGGAAAATACAATAAGTTAATAATTGCACCTGGTTATTTAGCAGGAACCACTGTTACTTGTGTAAATAGAATCTCAATTGGTGCAAAAAGTCCATTAACTGGCGGAATTAAAGAAAGTAATGCAGGTGGTAATACTGCTTATAAACTTGGTAAATTAAATATTAAAGCTATTATTTTAGAAAATATACCTGATAATAATGAAACAAAAATTTTATACATATCTAAAGATAATACTGAAATAGTTGAATTTCCAAAAATTAAAAATACAGGTGTATATAAATCAGCTGAAATATTGAAAGAAAAGTATGGTAAAAAAATAGGATTAATATTAATCGGCCCAGTTGGAGAAAAAATGTATGTTAATTCTGGTATATCAAATACTGATAATGATGGAAACCCTTCAAGATACTCTGCAAGAGGTGGATTGGGAGCTGTAATGGGTTCTAAAGGTATAAAAGCTATTGTAATAGATGATAAGGATGCTTCTCCCCCTGATATAAAAGATAAGAATACATTTAAAGATATACAGAAACAAATCACTAATCTTGTTATAAACAATGAGGCTGTTGCGAATTCATATACCAAATTTGGTACTTCAAACATAGTTGAGTTAATAAATGAAATGGGAGCATTACCAACTCATAATTTTTCAAGAGGAAAATTTGATCAAGCTAAAAATGTTAGTGGCCAAAAATTATATGATTTAATTGAAGAAAGAAAAGGTGAAGGGAAACATAGTCATGCCTGTATGCCTGGTTGTTTAATAAAATGTTCAAATGTTTTTGCTGATAAAGATGGAAATACTATTGTGTCTCCAATTGAATATGAAACTATCGGTCTATTAGGTCCTAACTGTGGTATTAGTAGTCTAGATACAATTGGTAAGTTAAATTATATGTGTAATGATCTTGGATTAGATACAATTGAAACTGGTGGAACAATAGGAGTTTTAATGGAAGCAGGAGTTATTGATTTTGGTGATGAAACAGGAGCTCTTAACTTATTAGAAGAAGTTAAAAAAGATAGTTATTTAGGTAAAATAATTGCATCTGGTACAGGAAATGCAGCAAAAGTTATGGGAATAAGAAGAGCACCTACAGCTAAAAATCAATCTATAGCATCTTATGATCCACGTGGGATAAAAGGATTAGGAGTTACATATGCTAGTTCACCAATGGGAGCAGATCATACTGCAGGTCAAACATTAAGAGCAGATGTAGAACATACAAAACCAGAGGGACAAGTTGAAGCTTCAAAAAATGCACAAATTAATAATACTCTTCATGATTCAATAGGTACGTGCTATTTTGTTGGAGGAGCTATCAAGGGAAAAATTGAACTTCTAGCAAGTCTTATAACTGCTATGACAGGAAATGAATACACTATAGATACACTAAAAAACATTGCAAAAGATACACTACTTAGAGAAAAAGCTTTTAATAAAAATGCTGGGTTAACTAGTGCATATGATAGACTAGCAGAGTTCTTTTATGAAGAAGAAAACCCTGATGTATCAACTGTATTTGATGTAAAGGATGAAGATATTAAAAAAGTGCATGACTTTTAATTAGGTGATATATATGAATATTACTGTAGAGTATGTTAAGGATAGCAAAAAACATAAAAAAGAAATGAACATTAATAATAATAATTTTCAATTAGTAGATTTAAAAAATCTACTTTCATTAGATGATAAATATAAATATATAACATTAGTAAATGGCAAAAATAAAAAAGATAATTATAATATAAAAGATAATGATTATATTAAAATATATTATCTAATGGAAGGTGGTTAAATAATTTAAATGATGCTTATGCTGGTGAAAAATCAACACCCCCAGTAAACCTTTCCAAACATTTGGAAAGGTTTTTTCTTGTTATAAATAATTTTACATAAAATTTAAATTGATATACAATTAAATTAACAAAAATAGTACTATAAATAATTAAATATACTCTAATCACTGAAAGGAATGAATTTAATTGGACAAACAAAAAAAAGACTTTATAAGAGAATGGATTTATGAAGGAAATAATGATTTGGGTTTAGCTAAATTTGTGATTGATAATGATGGACCTTATTATGATCTAGTATGTTTTCACTGTCAACAAGCAGCAGAAAAATACTTAAAAGCTTATATTATCTATTTAAGACTATACTATAAAAAGATACATAATATTTCTTATTTATTGAATGTAATTAAAAGAAGAAAAGAAGTACCTGATATTTTATTTAAAAAAGCTAAGTTTTTAGAAGAATATGCAATTGATTCTAGATATCCTGACCACTGGAATGATCCAACATTAGAGGAAACAAAAAAATGTATTGAATCTGCAGAAATGTTTAAAGTATTTATTAAACCAGTGTTAGATGAAGTTGTTGAGAAAAATGAAAATCTTTCTATTGAAGATTTATAAATAGTTTTTTATATTAATACAGGAATATTATTAATTATAGATAATATAATAATATGTAGTATGATTTATTATTTTGTAGTATAATATATTTATACAACAAAAATCTTATATTAAAGCCATTTAAGGTGGAATACATATGATCTTAAGTATAATTTTATACACATTATTAATATTATTTATTTTGATAATACTTGCCATATCTATTTCCTATAACTACTATATTAAAACTTCATATAAAGATACTCTTGAAGTATATGCTGTAATTTACACCTTTTTATTTGAAATATCTTTTATTAAAAATAAAGAAAAAGAAGAAGGATACTTTAAAATATTTGGATTTAAGAAAAAATTCAGTAGTAATTCTCAAAATAAAGTTGAAGACTTTGTTGAAAAAAAGATTAAAGATAAAGTTGAAGAAAAAACAAAAGAAGTTACAAAAGATAAAAAAGAAAAAGAAGATAAAGATAAAAAGAAATTTACTTTTTCTTTTATAAAAAGCTTAATTACAAAAGAAAATATTAAACACATCTTTGACTTTTTAAAAGATATTGTTTATATGATTAAACCAGATAAATTCAAAACTGATTTATCAATTGGATTTGATGATCCATATAATAATGGTATATTGGCCGCATATTATTATACATTAAAATCAATATATCCTAAAATCCCGATCAATATTATAATAAGTTGGGAAGAAGAAAAGTACAATTTTGAAAATGTAACTAAAGGATTTATTAGACCAATATCTATTCTAATTAGAATTATTACATTTGTTTTTTCTACTCCTGTAATTAAAACAGGAATAAAAATTTTCAAATATAAAAGATCTTAAGAATTAAAAAATCATTTAAAAGGAAAGGTAAGGTGTTAATTATGGAAAGTACTCAAAAGATTTTAGACTCAATGTATGACAGGCTTGATCATTTTTTAAAAACTGAAACTGTTGTAGGTGAACCAATTGTTGTTGATAATGTAAAAATTATACCAATTATTACTGCTTCATTCGGTTTAGGCGGAGGTTTTGGTGAAGAAAGTAAAACTAACTCTGGCGGAGGAGGCGGTGGATTAGGTTGTAAAATTTCACCTGATGCATTCTTAGTGGTAAAAGATGGTAATGTTGATTTAATTCCTGTAAAAAAGAAAGCTTCTTTAGAAAAACTCATTGATAAAGTACCAGAATTAGTTTCAAAAATAGAAGAAATGTCTAGTAAGAAAGAAAAGAAAGAAGAAGAAGAAAAAGAAGAATAAATTACCATTTAAATTTTGTATTTAGTTTTATCAGATGTTATAATTTTAAAAAAGAATAAAAAGATCAATAATGGTTTCATTTTGAATTAATAAGGAAAACGGTGAAAAACCGTTGCTGTAGTCGCAGCTGTAACCAGTGATTTAAATTGATATCTTCACTGTCCTTAAAGAATGGGAAGGAGATATCTTAATTAGCTGGAAGCCAGAAGACTTGCCATTATTGTTTTGCTTCAAAATTCTCCGACTTAGAGAATGTGAGGTTAACTTAATCCTTATATATGCTATCTATATATTAATATATAAGAATATAATTAGTTAATTGCGCTGTTTCTCTACTCATAGAGAATACAGCGTTTTTTGTTTTTAACATAAAATTATTTAAATAAACTAGGAGGAGCTAAAATGGATGGAATGGTACATGTTTATACAGGAAACGGAAAAGGAAAGACTACATCAGCAATTGGATTAGCAGTTAGAGCTGCTGGAGCAGGACTTAAAGTCTATATAGGACAGTTTGTTAAGGGTAGGAAATACAGTGAATTAAACAGTTTAAATAAATTGGATTATATTGATATTGAACAGTTTGGTAAAAAGAATTTTATAAAAAATAAAGCTGAAGAAATAGATATTCAAAAAGCTAAAGAAGGTTATAGAAAAATTGAAAAAGTGTTAAATTCAAATTATTATGACCTAGTAATACTTGATGAGGCAAATATTGCTGTATATTTTGATCTTTTTTCAGTTGAAGAACTTTTAGATTTAATTGAAAAAAGAAATCAAGAAATTGAAGTTGTACTAACAGGTAGAATGGCTAATAATAAAATTATTAAATATGCGGATTTAGTTACAGAAATGAAAGAAATAAAACATTATTATAAAAAAGGTATTACTGCTAGAAAAGGTATTGAGAACTAAACTGTCCACCCAAATTAATGGGAAGTAATTTTGCTTCCCATTAATTTAACTTAAATTTATTAATATTTAATAAAAGTTAAAAAAATAACAGGTCGATTTGTTTGACAAAATATTGCTAATCTTATAAAATTATATACGCACATAAAGAATACCTCATAA
>JBEPXG010000094.1:0-6199 GCA_041642015.1 Halanaerobiales bacterium | reverse complement strand
CACAGCATAGATTTTTTCAAGGATAATCTAAGTGAGCATTTTATATATGAGTTTAAAGCTCACAAGAAGGTATCTAAATTTAAAAAGTTTTATGACAATCAAAAATTAAATAATAGTATATTAATTAATGGTAATGGTAATTTAGTTGACTTTTTATTATTTAATCATGAAAAATATCTAAAGAGTTGGAAAAAAACTGAGAACGACTTTATTTATTCTCTAAAACTTGCTCCAACACTTATTGATAATATTATACCAAATAATAAAATCCTTATTGGAGTTTCTTAATAGATATGATTTTATAAAGTTAATAAATTTATAAATATAGTTTGGTAAATAATTTTAATGAAAGTATCTAAAACAATGTTATATTATTAAATAAGTATTTAGGAGGATAAAATTGAACAGAAAATATCTGTTTTTGATAATTGTAGTCTTGATTATTAGTATAGTAGCTGTTAACTATACAAATATAATTTTTAGTAATAATAGAATTAAAGAAACCAATACATACAATACTGATATAAAATATACGAGAGTAAATGAGATTTATAACAATAATTTTTATGATAATAAAGATCAGTTTGTATTTGATTTAGATATAAATAATAATTATTTAAAACAACAAAGTATTGATCCATGTTTAATGGAGCAAATAGAATTTCATATTGTTCAACCTGGAGAAACACTTTGGTCAATAGCAAATAATCATCAAATAAATATAGATACTCTTATTGGGGCAAACAATATAGATAATATGAATAGAATTAAACCTGGAGATAGTTTAGTGATTTTACCAGTAAAGGGCTTATTATATAAAATTGGACCAGGGGAAGATATAGGTTTATTGGTTGATAAATATGGTATTAATGCTAGCACAATAAGAAATGCAAATAATATATCAAAAAATGAAGAAGTTAAAGTAAATCGTTTAGTATTAATTCCAGGTGCAAAACCTGAATTTGGTTACAGAGACCGCTTAGAAAAAATGCTTGTTGCCCCTGTAAGTGGACGCATATCATCTTATTATGGTATGAGATGGGGTAGGATGCATGAGGGTGTAGACTATGCTGTTTATACGGGTACACCAATAAAAGCCGCTGGTGCTGGAAGAGTAGTATTTAGTGGTTGGTCAAATGGATATGGTTATGCTGTAATTATTGAACATAGAAAAGGGTTAAGAACTCTTTATGCTCATAATTCTCAATTGCTTGTAAGTACAGGTGAATGGGTTGAAAGAAATGAAGTAATTTCTAAATCAGGAAATACTGGAAACAGTACTGGACCTCACTTACACTTTGAAGTACAGATAAACAGTAGAGCAGTAAATCCATTAAATTACTTGAGATAAAAAAATGAAATAATATGGTTTTAAGGGTTGACCTTAAGGCCATATTTTTATATACTATATATGAACAATTATTCATACATTCAACAAAAGGTGGTAATTATGAAAAATAAAATAATATATGAATTTGATGGAATTGTATGTGAAAGTTGTGCATATAAGATCGAGGATAAACTATCAAAATTGGATAAGGTAAAAAAAGCATATATAAACCTTATTAATAAAAAACTTACAATAATTTTAAAAGAATCAGAAAGAATTGTTGATAAAGAAGTTGAATCTATTATAGATAAAATTGAACCTAATATGACAATTAAAAGACAAAAAAAGAATATATTTAAAAATGAATATGATGTTGAAAATTTAAATTGTTCAAGTTGTGCTGAAAAAATAACTTCCAAAATTAATGAAATTGAAGATGTATCAAAAGTAAACTATAATCCAACTACTAAAAAACTTACTATAAAATCAAAAGATAAAAATATAGGAGCTAAGAAAATAGATAATATAATTAGAAGTATTGAACCAGATGCATTTATAAAAAATCTAAATGTAAGAGTTAAAGATGAAAATAATATAAATAAAAAAGAAAGTAAATCTATTTTTAATTATGATATTCCATTAATTACAGGTAGTTTTATATATTTTTTAGCTATATTAATCTTTGAGTTTAACTACCTAATTACTCTACCAAATTATTTTAAATGGATATTATTTGGAGTAAGTTATTTTCTAATTGGTCATAATGTATTAATAAAGGCTTTTAAAAATATTAAAAGAGGTCAAATATTTGATGAGAACTTTTTAATGGTAATAGCAACAATTGGAGCATTTGCGATTAGAGAGTTTCCAGAAGCAGTAGCAGTAATGCTTTTTTATAAAATTGGAGAACTGTTTCAGAATAAAGCAGTAGATAAGTCAAGAAGATCAATACAAGATTTAATGGACATTAAGCCTGATTATGCTAATTTGGTTATTGGAGAAAAAGTTAAAGAAGTAAGTCCACAAGAAGTTCATCCTGGAGATATAATATTAGTCAAACCAGGTGAAAAAATACCACTCGATGGTATAATTATAGATGGTAATACGATGATTGATAATTCAGCACTTACTGGTGAATCTAAATTTATTAATCTAAAAGAAGGTTCTAAAGTACTTAGTGGTTCAATTAATAAATCAAGTTTAATCAAGATTAAAGTTCAAAAAGAGTATGAAGATTCAACAGTATCAAAAATTTTAGAATTAATTGAAGAAGCTGCAGGAAGAAAAGCACCACAAGAAAAGTTCATAACTAAATTTGCTAAATATTATACACCATTTGTTGTAGGAGCTGCAGTTTTAATAGCATTTATACCTCCATTAGTACTTACAGGACAAGTTTTTTCAGAATGGATTTATAGAGCATTAATATTTTTAGTTGTATCCTGTCCATGTGCTTTAGTAATATCAATTCCATTAGGATTTTTTGGTGGAATTGGTCTATCATCAAAAAGAGGTATACTAGTTAAAGGAAGTAATTATTTAGATGCTTTAAATAAAATTGATCATGTGATTTTTGATAAAACTGGTACACTTACTGAAGGGAATTTTAAAGTCAATAAAGTAGTTGGATTAAACAACTATACTGAAGATGTCATTATAGAATATGCTGCTTATTCTGAAGCCAATTCATTACATCCAATAGCTAATTCTATAAAAGAGAAGTATAATAAAGAATTAAAACATCAAAGAATAAAAGAACATAAAGAAATAGCCGGTAAGGGAGTTTATGCTCTTATAGATAATAAAGAGGTTTTAATTGGAAATAGTGATTTACTTAAGGAATATGATGTGGAAATAGAAAATATTAATAATGTAGAAAATGATAATTTAATTCATCTTGCTATAGATAAAAAACATGCTGGGTATATAATTATTAAAGATAGAATTAAAAAAGATTCAAAGAAATCTATAGAAGAATTAAAAAGATTAGGTGTTAAGAATATTTCAATGTTAACAGGAGATCAAAAAAGTATAGCTAAATCTGTATCTGATGAATTGAATATAGATAATTATTATGCAGAATTACTACCTCATCAAAAGGTTGAAAATATAGAAAGAATCATTAAAAATAGTAAGGAAGATAATGTTGTATTTGTTGGTGATGGTATTAATGATGCTCCTGTATTAGCTAGATCAGATATAGGAATTGCAATGGGTGGTTTAGGTTCAGATGCAGCAATTGAAGCTGCTGATATAGTACTAATGACAGATGAACCATATAAGTTAGTAGAAGCAATAAAAATTTCTAAAAAGACCAGAAAAATAGTATGGCAAAATATAATATTAGCTTTAGGTGTTAAAGGAATAGTTTTAATATTTGGAGTATTTGGGCTAGCAACAATGTGGCAGGCAGTTTTTGCAGATGTAGGAGTTGCATTGTTAGCAGTACTTAATTCAATAAGAATAATAAATGATTAAGGGGAGATTAATATGTTAAGCCAAGAAAAGATGTGTGATGTATGTGAAGTTTTTGATCCAAATAAAGATATAGTGAGTTTGTTAGAAGAAAAAAAACTAAGTGATGATGTTGTCTATGAATTATCAGAAACATTTAAAGTCCTTGGAGATCCAACCAGGATTAAAATATTACATGCCTTAAATGAAAAAGAGCTTTGTGTTTGCGATTTATCTGAACTTTTAGATATGAGCTCATCGGCTATTTCACATCAATTAAGAGTATTAAGGAATAATAAACTGGTTAAACATAGAAAAGAAGGGAGGTCAGTTTATTATTCCTTAGATGATGAACATGTTATGTGTTTATTTGGGCAGGGATTAAGTCATGTGTTAGAAGATAGATAAAATTATGTTAAAAACTTTCTCTTATAATTCCTCCACCAATTACTAAATCTCCCTTATAAAATACTGCAGACTGTCCTGGAGTAACAGCTCTTTGTTTTTTATCAAAGAGAACCTTGAATTTATTATCTGTAATTGGAATCAATTTTGCTTTTACTTCAGGACTGTTATATCTTATTTTTACTTCTATATCAATTGGTTTATTAATCTTTGATAAAGATATTAAATTAATATCTTCAGCTATTAATCCGTTAAAAAATATTTCTTCATCTTTACCTACAATTACTGCATTTTGTTTTTCATCAAGTTCTTTTACATACAAAGGATGAGGAGCAGATATTCCTAGTCCTCTGCGTTGGCCAATTGTATAGTTGAATAGTCCATCGTGCTCACCTAATTTATTACCTTCAGTGTCTATGATAGGACCTTTATTACCAATTTCGGGATAGTTATCTTTTAAAAATCTTGTATAATCATTATCAGGTACAAAGCAAATTTCTTGACTATCTGGTTTATTATGAACTGAAAAATTTAATTCTTTAGCAATTTCCCTTATTTTATCCTTGGTATAATTTCCAAGTGGCATCAATGTATGTTTAAGTTGCTCTTGTGTAAAACCATACAACATATATGTTTGATCTTTATAATCATCTTCTGCTTTTTTTAATTGATATCTTCCATCTTTTTTAGTTATTTTTGCATAATGACCTGTAGCAATATAGTCTACACCTAACTGTAATGCTTTATAAAGTAGTGCTTTAAACTTAATTTCTTTATTACATACTATACAAGGATTAGGAGTATTTCCATTACTATATTCATTTACAAAATCATTAATAACTTCTTTTTGAAATACATCTTTTAAGTTAAATGTATAATGAGGTATATCTAATTTATGTGCAACCATTTTGGCATCTTCTATTGATGATAATGAGCAGCATCCTCCTTCATCTAGAGGTTTTTGTTCATAGTCAGGAAATATTTCCATTGTCCCACCAATAACTTCATAATCTTTATTTTTTAATAATGCAGCAGTGACAGAACTATCAACTCCACCACTCATTGCAACTAATACTTTTTTCACTTTTAGAACATCCTTTATCTATTAATTGTTTTTTCTGTATTTTTCAATTGCATCTTGTAATGCATCTGCGGCAAGATTTGAACAATGCATTTTATTTTTAGGTAATCCACCTAATTTTTCTGCAATTTCTTGATTACTAATCTTTAAAGCTTCTTCGATTTTTTTACCTTTAACTAATTCTGTTAATAAGCTACTAGTGGCAACTGCAGCTCCACAACCAAAAGTTTTAAATCTAATATCTTCTATAACTTCATCATTAATTTTTAAATAAAGTTGAATAATATCTCCACAAGATGGGTTACCAACTTCACCCACAGTGTCTGGATTTTCTAACTCACCAACATTTCTAGGATTTTGAAAATGATCCATTACTTGTTCAGAATACATATCTATTAACTCCTTTCATTATTTACTTTTTTTATTATATAGAGGAGACATGTCTCTAATTCTTTGAATTATTCCTGGTAATTTATCTAATAAAAAGTCAATATCTTCTTCAGTATTATCTTTACCAACTGTTAATCTTAATGAACCATGAGCAGTTGATTTTTCGTGTCCAATTGCTAATAATACATGAGATGGCTCTAATGAACCTGAAGTACAAGCTGAGCCACTTGATGCAGCAATTCCTAACATATCTAAATTTAATAAAATTGATTCACCTTCTATATATTTAAAACAAAAGTTAACATTGTTTGATAATCTTTTATCATCACGAGGACCATTAAGTGTTGCATCCTCAATATTATTTTCTATTCCTTTAATAATTTTATTTCTTAATATTTTGTTATGTTTTACATTAGACTCTCTGTTTTCTTTGATTAGTTCTACAGCTTTTTTAAAACCCATTATACCAGGAACATTTTCTGTTCCACCTCTACGGTTTCTTTCTTGAGCACCACCATTGTTTTGAGGTATTAATTTTG
>JBEPXG010000093.1:0-6274 GCA_041642015.1 Halanaerobiales bacterium | reverse complement strand
TGCATATTCTCAAGTGTTCTTTACACTTAGTTTAGGCTTTGGTATTATGATTGCATATGCTAGTTATATGCCTGAGGATTCAGATATAATTAATAACGCTCTTATAACTGTTTTTGCAAATTCAGGAATTAGTTTTATGGCAGGTATTGCAGTATTTGGTACATTAGGTTATATGGCTGAAACCCAGGGAGTACCTATTTCTGAGGTTGTTGCAGGTGGAGTAGGATTGGCATTTGTAGTTTATCCAAATGCAATTTCATTACTTCCAGGTGGTGCATTTGTAGTCGGATTATTTGGATTTGTTTTCTTCGCTATGTTATTATCTTTAGGTATTGACTCGGCATTCTCAATTGTAGAGGCTGGGGTAGCTGGTCTTAAAGATAAGTTTGGAGGAAACAAAAGAACTGTTACACTTTATTATAGTTTATTCCTATTTGTAGTCGGTCTGTTATTTGCTACAAGAGCTGGACTATATTGGTTAGACATAGTTGATCATTATGTAAATACTTATGGATTAGTAGTTGCTGGATTAGCTGAATCAATAATTATCGGTTGGTATTATAAACCAAAAGAGTTAAGAGGTTACTTTAACTCAGTATCAGAGTACCAGTTTGGCAGTTGGTGGGATGTTATGATAAAATATGTTACACCAATTGTTTTAGTAGTATTACTTGTTGGTGAATTAATGAGTGATATTGGAACAAATTATGGAGGCTATGAATTTAAATATCTACTCTATGGTGGTTGGTTAGGTGTTATTGGTGTATTAATAGTTGCATCCTATATCCTTTCACGCCAAAGAGGTTTAGATGATACAGAAGTCTAAAACAAGTATATAGAAGGGAGTAATATAATGAGTGGATCAGCAATTGTTACATTGATACTTGCTAGTGTTATTTTATACGGAGGACTTTTTGTTACTTTAAGAAAAGCAATGAAATCAAGCAAAAAAGAAAAAGATTAAATACTTAAATATAAAGGGGGTCTGATTATTGAAATCGGGCCCCTTTTTTTAAACTTTTAAAGAAGTGGTGAAAATGGATAATAAAAGCAAAATAATTAAAAAGAAGTTAAAAGAAATTGGTTTTGATTTAATAGGTTTTACTAAACCTGAATTGGATCAAACTTTAATTAATAATTTTATATCTAGATATGAAGATAATGATCTTCCTCCTTTTGTGCATCATGACAGTGAAAGTATTTTAAATCCAAAAAAATTAGCACCTTTTGTTAAAACTGTTATTGTATTAGGGCTTTCTTATAATTGGGATAATAATGATAATGATGCAGATGGATATATTTCATATTATTCTAGGGGAGAAGATTACCATAAAGTTTTCAAAAGAAAATTTAATAAAGCAGTTGCTATATTAGATAACTTTTATGATGATTTAAAATACGAATATTTTGTAGACAATGCTCCTGTATTAGAAAAAGTGTTTGCCCAACAAGCAGGTTTGGGATGGATTGGAAAAAACACTTTACTTATAAATGAAAAATATGGTTCCTATATATTTTTGGGAGAAATTTTTATTAATAAAGAACTTGAAATTGACACTAAAAAAGAAAATAAATGTGGTAGTTGTACAGTATGTATAGATAACTGTCCTACCGGATCTTTAAATACACCGTATTATCTTAATTATAGGACTTGTAGAAGCAGTTTAACTCAAGTTAAGGGGAAACTAAATGAAAAGCAAGAAAAACTGATTGGTAATTCTATATGGGGCTGTGATAAATGTCAGGATCTTTGCCCATATAATCAAGATATACCAAAAAACATACATAAAGAATTAAAGCCAAAAATAAAAGGAAATATAACTAAAATATTGAATTATAATAGAAAGAGTTTTCCAGATCTTTGGTTAAATACTGCATTAAGCTGGAGAGGTATGAGAACGATTCAAAGAAATGCCTTAATATCATTAATAAATATTGATAAAAAAGAAGAAAAATACAAAAAAGTATTAATTAAAAAATTAAAAGATAACTCACCAATCATAAGATACTATGCATATAAAGCTTATATAGCTTTAAATTTCAATCTGGAAAATATTAAAGAAATAATTAAAAGTGAAAAGGAAATCGATCTAGAAAATATTTTAAATAAGGAAGTGAAATGATGCCAACAGTTAATTATAAAGAAAAAAATTATGAAGTAACTTCAGGTATGAAAATTATCGATTTTATTAAAGAAATCGAACTTGATAATCAAGATGAAATTCTTGCTGCAAAGATTAATAATGAAATTTTAAATTTACATAATAAAATTAATGAAAATTGTAATTTAGAGTTTATAACAATAGAAAGTAGAGCGGGTAACAAGTTATATAAAAGAAGTCTTTTTATGTTAATGGCAAAAGCAGTTTATGATATCTATGGTGAAGAAATATTAAACATTGAACATTCATTAAGTAATGGAATATACTGTGAACTAAGTGATAACAAAGTATTAAGTAAAGATGAATTAGAAGATATTATAGATAAAATGAATGAAATTGTTAAACAAGGTCATGAAATTAGATCAATGATTGTATCAAGAGAAGAAGGTTTAAAAATACTTAAAGAGCAAGGTAATATTGAAAAGGTTAGAATAATCGAACAAAAAAATATTGAAGAAGTAATCTTATATGAATTAGATGGGTACTATAATTATTACTACTATCCTTTAGTACCTTCTACTAGCCATTTAGACAAGTTTCACTTACACTACCATTTTCCCGGTTTTGTTCTTTTATATCCTAGTGTAAATAATCCTTATGAAGTAGAAGATTTCGTTGATCAACCAAAGTTAGCAGATATATTCTATGATTATGAGAAATTAGGTGATATTTTAAATGTAGGTTTTGTACCCGATTTGAATGAGCAAATAGAAAAAAATGATTATGGTGAATTGATAAGGATTTCAGAGGGACTACATGAAAAAAATATTGCAAACATAGCTGATCAAATAGCTTCACACAAAGAGATGAAAAGGATTATTTTAATTGCAGGACCTTCTTCATCAGGTAAAACAACATTTACAAAAAGACTGTCTACACAACTTAGAATAAATGGACTTAAACCTGTTTCAATTTCAACAGATGATTATTTTGTAAATAGAGATAAAACACCTATCGATAAAGATGGAAACTTTGATTTTGAATCATTAAGAGCAATTAATTTAGAACTTTTTAATAATCATTTGGTTAGATTAATGAGGGGGGAGGAAGTTAGGCTTCCAGTATTTAACTTTAAAAAAGGTATCAGGGAAGAAAGTGATACAGTATTAAAGTTAGATTCAGACCAACCTATTTTAATAGAGGGAATTCATAGTTTAAATAATAAGTTAACTGAATTTATACCTGATGATCATAAATATAAGATTTTTGTTAGTGCTTTAACTCAATTAAATATAGATAGACAAAACAGGATTCCTACTTCTGATACGAGACTTTTTAGAAGGATTGTAAGGGATAATCTATATCGAGGTCATAATGCCAATGATACCTTAGAAATGTGGGAAAGAGTGAGAAAGGGAGAAGAAGAAAATATCTACCCTTTCCAAGAAAATGCAGATGTTATGTTTAATTCTGCATTAATATATGAACTTTCAGTGTTAAAAAACTGTGCTTTACCATTATTAGAGGATATAGGAAAAGACAATGCTTTTTACTATGAAGCACAAAGGCTATTAGAAGTTCTATACTGTTTTAAAACAATGCCTTTTGAAGATATTCCAAAAACTTCTATTTTAAGAGAGTTTATTGGTGGTAGTGCTTATAGGAAAAAATAAGATTACTTAGAAAAAAGTTTGAAATTTTTATCTAATATTTTATTAATTTGAGACCAATTATAAACTCTATATACATCTTTGTTTTCTTTTATTTCTCGATTATGGTATTTATCAACTAAAATTACGGGAATACCTTTATTTAAAATGGATAAAGCATTTGATTGATTATCTTCAATAAATAGTTTAATCTTTTTTTCAACTGCTAGATCAGCTTTTTGATCTTCATGAAAAAGATAATCATATTCAATATTGTGTTGTTCAAGCCATTTAATAGTTAATGGTCTAAATTCTTCATGACGAGCAGTAATTAAATATACAAGATGACCGTTTTCTCTGATTTTATCAATAATTTTTTTAGCATGTGGAAAAACATCAACAGTAGAATAGACTTCATGAATCTTATTGTTAATAAAATCTCTTAGATCTTCTAAAGGGATGTCATATGCTTCAGAAAAGTTATAGACATCCTTTTTTCTAGTTATTTTGTTTTCAAAGTAATTATTTAATGTTCTAAGCCAGATATTTTCTTGACCTTGTTTTTCATTAGTAATTACACCATCGATATCAATACCAATATTCATTTTATTACCTCCAGAATTTCAATATATATTATTCTATGATATAATTTTTTTAGACACTCAAAGATATTTTAACATTTATTTAGTAATATTTCCAGAAAGGAGTTGTTTTTTTGACAAAGAATGTAGAAAAATTATTAGATTACTTTCAAAAAAAATATCCCAAACCAGAGACAGCATTGAACTTTAACAATCCTTTTGAACTATTAATATCTACAATAATGTCTGCCCAAACAACTGATGTACAGGTAAATAAGGTTACAGAAACTCTATTTGAAAAGTATTCTAGACCGGAAGATTTTGCTCAGTTAAGTCAAAAAGAACTTGAAGAGGAAATTAAAACAATAGGTCTATATAAAAATAAGAGTAAATATATTATAAAAACATCTAAAATGATCTTAAATGATTTTAATGGAAAAGTTCCTCAAACAAGAAAAGATTTAACTAAATTATCTGGAGTAGGTAGAAAAACAGCTAATGTGGTATTAGCAAATGCTTTTGGAGAGGACACTATCGCAGTTGATACTCATGTATTTAGAGTGGCTAACCGATTAGGACTTGTAGATACAGATAAGACAGACCAAGTAGAAGAGGGCTTAATGGATGTTATTCCAGAGAAATACTGGACAAAGTTTCATCATTGGTTAATCTTTCATGGTAGAGAAGTGTGTAAGGCAAGGAATCCACAATGTGATGTTTGTAAGATTAGTAAATACTGTGACTATTACCAAAGTGTAATAAAAGGAGGTTAAAAAGATGAAAAGATTTAATAAAATAATTTATCTTATCGCTATATTAATTTTAATATTTTCTATTTCAACATCTGCACAAAATTTATTAAATACTGGTATTGAACAATATAATAGTGGCAACTACCAAAATGCTATTGATAACTTAACAAGTTATGCAGCAGAAAATCCAGATAACTACTTATCAAACTTTTATTTAGGTCTAAGTTATACAAAACTTCAACAGTATAGTTTAGCAATTGATTCTTTTAACTATGCAAGGGAAATCAAAGGTGATTCCTACAATCTATTAGTAAATTTAGGTCGTGCCTATTACAATGATAATCAAAAAGATAAAGCATATGATGTATTGCTTAAAGCACAAAACTTTTCTTCTGTAGATGAACAGGTATACAATTTATTAGGATTAATTCATCTAGACAAAAGAGAGTTTGAGCAAGCGGTCGAAAAATTCAATAAAGCAATTAATTTAAGTAATGATAACTTCTATGTATATAATAATTTAGCTTTATCATATATCCATCAAGGAAATTTTGAAGCTGCCAGACAAGCAATAGATAATGCAATAGAAATCGGTCCTACTGTACCCTTTGTATTTAATAATGCTGGTATAATTTATGAAAATCTTGCTGAATATGAAGAAGCTGTAAGTTATTATGAAAAGGCTCTTGAACTAGATTCAAATTATAAAAAAGCTGAAGTAAACTTAGAAAGAGTTAAAAACAAGATGCCTTAAGGAGGAAAAATATGCTCAAAAAATACGATCTAGATCAAGTATATATGGGTAGATTAGAAAAAGATGATGATTTATTAAACAAGCTAACAGAGGTTATTAATGAAAATAAAATTGATACAGGTTTTATTAAAGTACTTGGTGCAGTCCAAAATGCTAAAATAGGTTTTTATAATCAAGAAACATTTGAATATGAATATATGAAATTTGAGCAAGAAATGGAGATAGTAAGCTGTATTGGTAACATATCTTACCTTGATGGTGAAAGATTTATTCATGCTCATATAGTACTAGCTGATCAAGATGGAAGTTGTTATGGTGGTCATTTAGCTGAAGGAACAAAAGTATTTGCTAGTGAGTTTTATATTCAATCACTAAAAGGTGATAAGTTAACAAGAACCTATGATGAAAAAACACAGTTAACTTTATGGTAACAGAA
>JBEPXG010000092.1:0-6284 GCA_041642015.1 Halanaerobiales bacterium | reverse complement strand
AATAGAATATTTACTGATACTGAAATAAATTACTGTAAATCAAAAAAAAGATCTTTTGAATCTTTTGCGGTTAGATTTAGTGCTAAAGAAGCATTTATTAAAGCAATAGAAAGTGATCAAAATATTGCATATAAAGATATTGAAGTAAAAAACAAAAATAACAAAAAACCATTTGTAAAACTTTATGGTAAGGCAAAAGAAGTAGCAAAAGAAAAAAATATAAATGAAATTTTAATTTCTCTAAGTCATGAAAGACATTATGTTGTAGCCAATATAATTTTAAAGGGGCGAATATAATGATTGTTTTAGAACCTGAGGAAATGAAAAAACTAGATCAAAAAGTAATAAAAAATGGCTTTCCTTCCCTATTACTTATGGAAACTGCAGGAAGGAAAACAGCTGAAATTATCAGGGAAA
The DNA here is from genome assembly GCA_041642015.1 of Halanaerobiales bacterium. Taxonomy (GTDB): domain Bacteria; phylum Bacillota; class Halanaerobiia; order Halanaerobiales; family M55B127; genus M55B127. Next base: position 5,867 of record JBEPXG010000092.1, on the reverse strand, counting down.
ATTACAATAAAAACAATAAGGTATTAATATTTGCTGGAACCGGTAATAATGGTGGAGATGGATTTGTAATTGCTAGATTACTTGATATATGGAATTATCATGTTAAAATAATAGTAGTAGGAAATAAAGATAAAATTAATGGTGACCCATTAAAAAATATCAAAATATGTGAACTAAGAGATATTGATATTAGCTATTATAATGATACTAACTTATCTGAAATAAAAAATAATATATTCAAATACGATTTAATAGTCGATAGTTTATTAGGTACAGGATTAAAAGGAAATTTAAGAGATCCTATTTTAAGTGTTGTTAAAATCATTAATGAAAGTGATAAAGAAGTTTTATCTGTTGATATTCCTACAGGGATAGACGGAAAAGATGGCAAAGTATTAAAAGAAGCCGTTAAGGCTGATATCACAGTAACAATGGCTTTTAGTAAAATAGGACATTACCAATATCCAGGCCGGGATCATACTAATCAACTATATATAGTTGACTTAGGTTTTCCAGAAAAACTAATTGATAAAAACAAATATAATAATCATGTACTTTCATCTAAAGAGGCAAATGAATTATTGCCTGTAAGATACAAAACTGGACATAAAGGGACCTTTGGTAAAGTATTAGTAATTGCTGGTTCCTTAGGTTTTGAAGGAGCTGCACTTTTAACTGGTGAGAGCTCACTTAAAACAGGTTCTGGATTAGTAAAATTGATGGTGTTTGAAAATATTTATGAAACAGTAAGTAGCAATGTTAGGGAATTAATCACTGATATTTTAACAATCGATAACATTGAAAAAAATATTAAAGACTATAATGTAATTGTTATTGGACCAGGGTTAGGACAAGGTGAAGTTCAAAAAGAAATTGTTTCATATCTATTAAAAAATGCAAACTGTCCGATTGTGATAGATGCAGATGGTTTGAACAATTTAAAATTAACAGACTTAAAAGATGTAAAAAATGATATTATTTTAACACCACATCCAGGTGAATTTTCTAGATTGATAAATAAATCAATTAGTGAAATTCAAAGTAATAGGATTAAATTAACTAAAGAATTTGCAAAAGAATATAATGTAAATTTACTTCTTAAAGGAGCAAGTACTTTAATAGTAGATAAAAAGGGCAAAGTTACTATAAATACAACCGGCAATAATGGAATGGCAACAGCGGGAAGTGGTGATGTTTTAACTGGTATTATTGCTTCTTTAGCTGGACAAGGTTTAGAATTGTATCAAAGTGGTGTTTTAGGAGCATATTTACATGGATTAGCCGGAGATTTAGCTAAAAATGATTTAGGCGATTATTCACTTTTAGCTAGTGATATAATAAATAATATTTCTCCTGCTTTTTTTAAAATAAAACGGAGGTGCTAAAAATGGTTGTTGCTAAAGATATAATGACTACAGATGTAATTACAGTAGATCCTGAAACAAGTGTTAAAGATGCTGCAAATATTATGAGTGAACATGGTATTAGTGGGTTGCCTGTAGTAAGGGACAATAAGTTAGTTGGCATAGTAACTGAAAATGACTTAATTATTAAAGATAAGAAGTTACATTTTCCAGAATATATAAATGTTTTGGGTGGAATTATATACCTTGAAAGTTATAAAAAGTTTGAAGAAGAATTTAAAAAGTTTACTGCAGTAAAAGTAAAAGAACTTATGACAACTGATGTTATAACTGCTAATCCAGAAGATTCAATAGAAGATTTAGCAACAATTATGCATCAAAAAAATATTAACAGAATTCCTGTTGTAGATAATGCTGGACAGATGATTGGTATTGTTACCAGAAATAATATAGTAAAACACATTGCATCAGAATAATAGATGAGTAGAGGAGAATCTAAATGATTATTTCAGATAGAACAATTAAAGAATTGATTAAAAAAGGAGATCTTGTAATAGATCCATTTGAAAAAGTTTTATTACAGCCTGCTTCAATAGATTTGAGACTAGGAACTCATTATTTAAAGATTGATGAAAATCAAATGGAAATTATGACTTTAGAAGATAAATTAAACTATAATGAAATTAATAGTGAAGAAATAGTTATACCACCTCATTCATTTTTACTTGCAACAACGGAAGAATATATTCAACTGCCAGATAATTTAACTGCTTTTGTTGAAGGAAGAAGTTCAATAGGAAGAATGGGACTTTTCATTCAAAATGCTGGTTGGGTTGATCCAGGATTTGCAGGAAAAATAACTTTAGAACTTTATAATGCAAATAGGTTACCCATTAAGTTAAAAGCAGGTAGAAGGATATGTCAATTAGTAATAGCAAAGATGGACAAAAAAGCTGAATTTCCCTACCAAGGAAAGTACCAAGGTCAGGATACAGCAGTAGGAAGTAAAGTTTATGAAGATACGGAAAATAAAGATAGATAGCTTGTTGTTTATAAAATAGAACTTTAAAACAGCAAACAATATAACTAGGAGGTGTTAATATGCAAAATATCATTATTAAAGATATAGATAAGCATATTGGTCCTGGCGATATTGTTGGTGCTTTTATTAATGAAGCCAATATTAGTAGTAATGATATAGGCAATATTAATATAAAAGATCATATTGCAGAAGTGGAAGTCAGATCAGAAGTATGCAATAAAGTGATTAATGTTATGGATAATAACAAAATTGGGGGAGTAAAAGTCCATCTAGAGATAGATGATGACGCTGAAAGAAGAACTGAATTAAACGATTATTATAATAAATTTACTAGTTTAATTGAACTTGAAAGAAAAGAAGAAATGGAAAGACATGAAATTGAAATTAAAAGGTTAACTCCAAGGCAAAGAGAGAAAAAAGGACGAGCCTTATTAAATATGAGGGGAAAAAAAGATGGTCATACCTATGATCATAAACCAAAAGTTAAGTTTATGAAAGAAGAGGTTGGTGAAAAGCTACCTGATACTGAAATTAGTATTGGTGACTTAGTTATGATAAGTAAAAACAGACCCCTTGATGACAACAACCCGACAGGTACTGTATCAGAGAAAACCAACTATTCTTTAACGGTTGTATTTGATGAAAATCCACCAGGTTTTATATTTGGTGATTCAATAAGGGTAGACTTATATGTAAATGATATAACTTTTCAAAGAATGTTTGATGCTTTAAAAAGATTTAAAAATACTAAATCAGATAGTTATCTTGGTAATTTACAAAGTAAATTATTAGGTTTAGAAAAACCAACTTGGAGAGAAAAATTACAAGATGATATTGAATGGGCAAATAATGATCTAAACAACTCACAAAAAGAAGCTGTCAAGTCGGCCTTATTAGCAAATGATTTTTATTTAATCCAAGGTCCACCAGGTACAGGAAAGACTATGACAGCAATAGAAATTATCAATCAAGCTGTAAAGAAAAATAAAGAAATATTAGCTACAGCGGATTCAAATGTTGCTGTAGATAATCTTGTTGAAAGATTAGTCAATAAAGGGACTGATGTTCTAAGATTAGGACATCCAATTAGAGTTACACCACTTTTAAGAAAACACACACTTGATTATAAGATATTAGAACATCCAAAATATGAGGAAGCCGAAAAATTAAGGGAAAAAGCAAATAAACTTTTAGATAAACAAAATGATTATCAGCATCCAGGTGACAGTTTAAGAAGAGGTATGAGTGATGAACAAATTATTGAAAAAGCAAAAAACAATAATGGGGCAAGAGGTGTAAAGCCATCAATTATAAAAGAAATGGCAGAATGGATAAAATTACAAAAAGAAATTGATCAATTATTTGATAAAATAAATAAACTGGAAGAGACTGCTGTTAATGAGCTTTTAAATAAAGCAGATGTGGTATGTGCAACTAACTCAACTGCAGGTTCAGAACTTTTATCAAACTATAAATTTGATCTAATAGTGATAGATGAAGCTACTCAATCAACTGAGCCCGCTTCATTAATACCTTTTGTTAAAGGAAAAAAAGCAGTTTTGATAGGAGATCACAAACAGTTACCGCCAACAATTTTAAATAAAAAAGCTGCTCAAAAAGGGTTAAACAAATCAATGTTTGAAAGACTTTATGATATATATGGTAAAAATATAAGTTCTATGCTTGAAATACAATATAGAATGCACAATGATATCATGAACTTTTCAAATAAAGAATTTTATAATAATAAATTAAAAAGTTCACCTGAAGTAGCTGAGCATACCTTAGATGATTTAGGTTATAAGATGAAAGGTAAAAAGTGTTTTACAGATAAATCATTAAACCCTAAACAACCAATTGTCTTTATTGATACAAAAATGATGACTGCTAATGAGAGATCATTAAAGGGGTCTAATTCATATGATAATCCTGTTGAAATGGAAATATTATTAGATATAGTAGATGAGGCTTTAAAATCTAAATTAAAACCGAAAAATCTTGCTGTAATTACACCATATAAAGATCAGGTAGATTTATTTAAAAACCACAATGGGATTGAAAATTTAGAGATTAATACTGTAGATGGATTTCAAGGTCGTGAAAAAGAAGTAGTCTTAATCTCTTTAGTAAGGAGTAAGTCCCATGATAACATTGGTTGTTTAAGGGATTTAAGAAGATTAAATGTTGCTATAACAAGAGCAAAAAGAAAGTTAATTATTATTGGAGATAGTTCTACAATTGATAAAAATGAAACCTATAAAAACTTAATTGAATATATTAAAGAAAATGGCTTATATTATCAACTATAAATATTGTATTTATGCTAAATTTGAGTTATACTATTTATTAGGATAAATATATAATTTAAAAAAATATGGTGGCTCACAGGTGGGGTTTTGCCCCATCTGTTTTATAATATTTTAAATACTTCTGGAGGTGCGGTGGTTGGAAGAAAAAACTAAAATTACTATTGAAATTTCCAAGGGCCTGTTAAAAGATTTAGACGACTATATTAAATACCGTAGAGTCAGTAGAGATAAGTTTATACACGATGCAGTAACACATTATTTATGTGAACACAAAAAAATTGAGCTAAGAGAACAACTTAAAAAAGGCTATATTGAGATGAGTGATATTAACCTAGAATTAGCTCATGAAGGATTGAAATGTGATAGTAATTCGATAAATATTTATGAAAAATGTTTAGTGGAGTGTGAGTAAATTTATGGATTTGAAAAGAGGAGATGTATATTATGCTGACCTCAACCCTGTTGTGGGTTCAGAGCAGGGTGGGGTCAGACCTGTTTTAATTATTCAAAATGATATTGGAAATAGGTATAGTCCAACAATTATTGTAGCTGCAATAACGTCTAAGATTAATAAGGCACAATTACCTACTCATGTTGAAATATCTGCAGGTGATTCAAGTTTAGAAAGAGATTCTGTAATATTATTAGAACAAATTAGAACAATTGACAAAAAGAGATTAAAAAGTGAAGTTGCAAAATTAAATGGTGAAATTTTAGAAAGAGTAGATACAGCTTTAGGTATTAGTTTAGGATTAGTAAGTCTTTAATACATAGTTTTAACCAATTAAGGGGTGTACAAATGGCTGAATATATTGCTAACGTCTACCGCAATAATCTCATTGAAAGCAGACATAGAGGAGATATTTCTATAACAGCTCCTGATGGTAAATTATTATATTATCAAGGAGACCCTAATAAAATTACATATATAAGGTCAGCAGCGAAACCATTTCAAGTTTTACCGGTTATTTATTTAAAAGCGGCTGACCATTTTAATTTTAATAATAAGGAAATAGCTGTTATGTGTGCATCACATAATGGTGAAAAAAAACATATTAAAACCGTAAGAAGTATTTTAGATAAAATTGATGTTAGTGAAGATAAACTACAGTGTGGAGTTCATGATCCATATTTTAAAAAAGCTGCTCATAA
>JBEPXG010000091.1:1150-6291 GCA_041642015.1 Halanaerobiales bacterium | reverse complement strand
CAGAAAACTGCAATTAATCTTTTTTTTAGACATATTGGATATTTTGTTTATCCTCTTTTTTCTTCGATAATTATTGCCAGTAGTTTTTTAGAAAAGAGTGCATTTTCAATTATAAAATATAATTTTTTGATTATGTTTGCCGGTATAATTGTTGCATATTTTGTGTTTTTTAGAAAAATAAATCACAATACAAGAAGAAAAAAAAGTGGTGACTTGCTTAAAAACACAAAAATATTTTTCAGATCTTTTTTACCCATTTTTATTGCCCTAGTATTGGCACTTGGATTAAAAATATATTTTCCTTTGGCAATATTATTTGGAGTTATAACAGCAATTATTAATGATTGGCCGAAATATAATAAGATAAATATATTTAAAGAAAGAATTCATAAATTATTTAAAGAAGGAATTAAATATAATTTAGTCTTAATTATTTTAGGTGTAATGATATTCAAGACAGTTTTAGAAAATTCTGGTGTTATTAGTATTCTTGCTGAAAGATTAGCCAGCTTTGGCTTACCATTAATTTTAGTAGTGATTGTTCTTGGTTTTATTTCTGGTTATGTAACTGGAGTTCATCTTGCTGCAACTGGTATTTTACTTGCGATTTTTGTCCCTCTATTTCCATCAGGTGTGCAGGGTCCATATGTTTCACTTTTATTTACTTCAATAATTTTAGGTTATTTAGTATCACCTCTACATCTTTGTTTAGCTCTTACAGCTGAGTATTTTTCTGCTGACCTAAAGAAAGTTTATGGATTGCTTTTTTTCCCTATTACTGCTATGATATTTGCTGGTATTGTTCAAATTATAGTCTTTTCATAAATCATTATAAATATTGCAATTAACATTATTTAGCTTATAATTAATTTTTAAAAAATTTATCTGGAGGTATTTTCATGTCTGAAATATTAGTTAAAGAATATAGAGGGTCTATTGTAGAAAATGTTCATAAAGGTGATATTGCAATTTTAACAAAAGAAAATAAATTAGAATCTTATTGTGGTGATATTGATAAAGTTGTTTACTATCGTTCTACAGCTAAACCTTTGCAAGTTTTACCAGTTATTACTAGTGGTGCTGCAGATTATTATAAATTTAATGACAAAGAAATTGCTCTAATGGCTGCTTCTCATAGTGGGGAAAAAAGACATACAGATTTATTAAAAGATATTTTATCTAAAATTGAACTTAGTATTAAAGATCTAAAGTGTGGAATACAAAAACCTTTTGATCGAAAAACAAGAAATTATTTACGCAAAAATAATATTGATATATCTTCTGCTCATAATGCTTGTTCAGGAAAACATGCTGCGCAATTAGCTCTAGCAAAGTATAACAATTGGAGTCTTAAAGATTATTACAAAAAAGAACATCCAGTTCAAAAACTTTTACTTAAAACAATTTCTGAAGTTGTTAATTATCCAGAAGAAAAAATTGTTCAAGGAGTAGATGGTTGTGGAGTTATAGTCTTTGGCTTACCTTTAAAATATATAGCATATTCGTATTCACTGATGGAAAATTATGAACAATTACCTGATAAATATTCTGATGCAGCTAAAAGAATTGTAAAGGCTATAAAAAAGTATCCTAAGGTAGTTGCCGGTACTAATAGATTTGCAAACAGATTAAATAATGCTATTAAAAAGAAACTCTTTATAAAATCAGGAGCTGATGGAGTTTTTGCATTTGCTTTTGATAATAAAGGAGTAGCTATTAAAATTGAAGATGGAAGTTTAAAATCAACTTATCCTGTAATCATTGAAATATTAAGGGAAAAAGATATTATCAGTGAAGAAGAATTAGAAGAGTTAAAAAATTATTACAGGCCAATTATTAAAGATAGTAATAATAATGTTGTTGGTTATATAACTACTGATTTTGAACTAAATAACACAGAGTAAAGATGTTGAAATTATCAAAAAATTAAAAAAACTAACAAAAAAAGAAGGATAAAAAGAAATAATGTTGAATTATATTGGTAGTACCAATTATCCACTATACCAAAAAAGTTCTGAAAATTGCCAATTATCAGGCAATCAGCATTGAAATAATGCATTTTACAGCTTATATAATATATAGTTTAATAGTTAAGTTGATAAAGTATCATCATTAATTCTTATTAATATATATTTTTTAGGAGGCGATGTTAGGTGAGTTTTAAAGTTTTAATTACAAAATATATACCAGAACAAGCACTTAAGGAACTAAAAAATTATTGTGAAGTAATTATGCCTCAAATTAATGAGAGTTTTAATGATGAAGATTTAAGAGAAATTACTCCTGAAATTGATGCTATAATTGCAGTTCGTTATAAAGTTACAGCAGATTTTATAAAAAAAGCAAAAGATCTAAAAATCATTAGTATGTATGCAGTTGGATATGACAATGTAGATTTAGAAGCTGCTAATGAAAGAGGAATAATTGTTACTAATATTCCTGATGCCGTAACAGAAACTACAGCAGAATTGACCTTTGCTTTGATATTAACTTTAAGTCGAAGAATAATAGAAGCTGACCGATATGTACGTAATGATAATGACAAAAATTGGCATCCTTTTTTGTTAATTAGTAATGAGTTATATCAAAAAAAAATAGGAATAATTGGCTTTGGTAGAATTGGTCAGGCAGTAGCAAAAAGAGCATTAGCTTTCGGAATGGAAGTGTATTATTATGATAAAGCTTTAAACGAGAGTGATAATGTTGATTTGGTTGCAAAATATCTACCTTTAAATAGAATTTTAGAAGAGATGGACTATGTTACCATACATGTTCCTTACTTATCTTCTACACATCATATGATAGATTTTAAAGAATTATCAAGTATGAAAAAGGAAGCCTTTATTATAAATGCTTCTAGAGGTAAGATTGTTAATCAAAAAGCTTTAATTTCAGCACTTGAAAATAATTACATAGCTGGAGCAGCCTTAGATGTATACGAAAATGAACCTGAAGTCCCGGATGAATTAAAGAAGATGAATAATGTGGTGTTAACTCCTCATTTAGGAACAACTACAATAGAAACTAGAACCAGAATGGCAAAAGAAGCTTCAAATAGAATAATTGAATATTTAGAAGGAAAACAGATTTCTAATGTAGTTAATTAGAAAATAAAGATAATTTTGTTATTATATTAAAGGATAATTCTTTAGGCATATTGGTTAAACCAATATACCTATTTACCTTTATTAAAAACTAATTTATTAGTGACTTAAAAAAGAATTAAATCAATAATGTAAGAAAGGAGTTTATTTATGAAGACAATTATGGTGGATATGGATTTATGTGTTGGTTGCAAGACATGTGAATTACAATGTACTATTGCAAGAACTTCAAAAAGCAAAGAATTTATTAAGGCAGTTCTAGAAGATCCTGCCCCTAGGCCAAGAATAGATGTACAGTCTAATGGTGATGAAAATCTTCCAATTCAATGTAGACAATGCGAAGATATGCCTTGTTACTATGCTTGTCCGTCTGGAACAATTTATGTTGATGATGAAACTAGTAAAGTTGTAATTGATGATGAAAAATGTATAGCTTGTTGGATGTGTGTTATGGTTTGTCCTTTTGCAGCAGTCAATGCACTTGAAGATAAGAAAGCAGATAAGTGTGATATGTGCATATTTATGGATTATCCTATATGTGTTGATTCCTGTCCCACGGGAGCTTTAAAATATGTAGAAAGTGATGATGATGCAAGAGAGATAAAGGTAAAAAGATCACAAAATAATATAAGTAATTATATTAAAGGGAGGTCAAAGGAATAATGGAAAAAGCTACAAAAAAGTCAATAGATCCAATTGCTGATGATTTATTTAAAAAAGCAGCTAAAGCAAATTTAGAATTAACATGGGATCTGCATGAAGATAATCTACCTCATTGTGGATTTGGAGAATTAGCCCTATGTTGTAGCAAATGTATGCAAGGTCCATGCAGAATAGATCCTTTTAGAAATAACGCAAAATATGGTAGTTGTGGTCGAGATGCAAAAACTATTGCTTCAGAAAACTTAGTTCAACAATTATTGTCAGGATTAGCACAGGTCATTGAAGAAATAGATGAAATTGAAATATTAAAAGAAAATAAAAATATTCAGAGTTATTTAAATGGCGGTTTTAATTTGGAAGCAGAAGCAATCATTGACAGATCATTTAAATTAATTGAAGATACATTTACTGAGCTTGATTTAGATATAGAAAAAAATGAGATCTTAAATGATGTAAATTTAAATAATAAAAAGATAGTTTTATTAGGGAAAATTTCTGATGAAAAATTAAACTTGCTAAAGAAAAGCAAAAATGTTTCTCTGTTTTCAATGCTTAATGAATTTGGTTATGAAGGTGTTAAACCTCTTACTAATTATGGAGGACAAGAATTTATTTTAATGTCCAAATTTCCTGATTTAATTGTGGCAGGACCTGGTTGTGGTAAACCTATATTAAAAAAACTTGCAGAAGAATATAATATTCCATTTATTTATGAAAATGAGTTGAGCAAGGAATATCTAGCTGATATTGAAAGTAGTGAGAATGAAAAATTTGATTACCTTGATTTCAACTTTGTAAATGAATATGAAGATAAAGTTTTGAAAGCAAAAAAAATAGCTTTAGTTGCTGGTTGTAATAATTTAAAATATACTCAAGATAAAAAATTAAAAAAGATAACAGAAAAATTATTAAAATCTGGATATACAATATTAACAAGTGGTTGTGCAGCAATGGGTTTAAATAAATATTTTTCTAATGATGAAGAAATATATTATTTTGGTAGTTGTTATTCGACACCTACTTTTAAAAAGATAGCCGATAAATACAAGAATAAAGAGGTAGTTGCAGTTTTTCCAGAGTTAAGTCAAATGAAAGCATTTACACAAGCTTCTTATTTAGCTCTTAATGGTATAAGAACTTATGTAATGTCAAAAGCATTTATGCCTCCATACGAAGAATTTAAAAATATCTTAGACAAGTTGAATCCAAACTTTAAAATCAAAAGTGAAGGTTATACAATAGAACAATTCTTAGATACTCTAGAGGTATAAGGAGGATTAATATGAAATATTTAATAGTTGGTTGTGGACCAGCAGGTATGAATGCGGCATATAAATTAAATGAAATCAATGATGATGTTGAAATAACAATCAT
>JBEPXG010000091.1:780-1140 GCA_041642015.1 Halanaerobiales bacterium | reverse complement strand
ATTAATGGTGAGCCAAATCCTCCTTATTCTAGAATTCTAACTACTTTTTATTTAGAAGATAAAATTGAAGAAAAAGATTTTTATATTTATTCAGAAGAATTCTTGGATAAAGATAATATCCATTATTATGAAAATACAAAAGTTATATCAGTATTACCCGAGAATAAAATGGTTAAGTTAGATAATGGGAAAAAAATAGAGTATGATAAATTATTAATAGCTTCTGGAGGAGATCCTAATATACCTTCCTCAAAAGGAATAGATTCAGATAAGATTCATAAAATTAGAACATTAGAAGATATAAAAGATATGCAATATTTAAAATAAGATTAATACAAAAATATGCAATATTTAAAATAA
>JBEPXG010000091.1:0-770 GCA_041642015.1 Halanaerobiales bacterium | reverse complement strand
AAAGAGTTCTAAATCTTGTGTAGTACTTGGTGGAGGATTAGTAAGTTTAAAAATAACTCAAGCTTTAAGTAAAAATGGTATTGATATTAAAATATTTATTAGATCACCAAGAATATTATCCCAGGTTTTAGATGATGAGACAGCACATCTTGTTCAAGATCATTTAGTTAAAAATAATGTCGAAATTAGAGTAGATACTGAAATATTAGAAGTTAAAGAAAAGAATAATAAATTATTATTTAAGGTAAAAACAGGAAATAAGACAGAACAGATAGAAGTAGACTTTGCTGTTATCGGCAAGGGAGTAAAACCAAATATAGAATTTTTGGAAAGCACATCTATCGAAACTGATTGGGGTATTTTAACAAATGAGTATTTACAAACAAATGAGAAAGATATCTATGCTGTTGGAGATGTTGCGGAAAGTTATAATATTGCTTTAGATAAAACACAGTTAAATTCTATATGGCCAGATGCAGTTTTACAAGGAATAAAGGCTGCAGAAAATATTTCCGGGAAAACCAAACCATACTCAGGTAATATAAATATGAATGCTGTAGATATTTTTTCTCTACCCCTTGTTGCTATGGGAAGGGTTAGAGATGTTGAAGGTGTAGAAATTTTAAAGAGTGTAAATTTAGAAGAAAACAAGTTTCTAAAACTATTTTTTAAAGATAATATACTTGTTGGTGCAATATTAATTGGTGATATAGAGAATGCTGGAATTTATAAACAGTTAATAGTTAATAGAAAAATAATACAAGATAGTA